>CAMWLD010000218.1 GCA_947175005.1 uncultured Ruminococcus sp.
ATATATTATAACATAATATTTCGCCTAAATCAACTATTATAATATACAAAATCAGAGATTTGTCACCTCATTTTATGGTAAACTATGATTAGAAAGAAGGTATTACTATGGTTAATTTCGGTGAAAAACTAAAGGCACTCCGACAGGAGGCAGGTCTTACTCAAAAGCAGCTTGCAGACAGGCTCGGCGTTACAAAATCCACGGTAAGCTACTACGAGCTTGCGCTTCGCTATCCGTCGACGGACGTTATAGTGAACCTTGCGGAAGCGTTCCACGTCTCAACGGACTACCTTTTGGGCGTTGAAAAAAAACAGCAGACCATTGACGTAACAGGACTTCCCGATGAAGATATTGAGTTTCTGGAACACGCCGTAAACCTGCTCCGTAAAAAAAATCTTGAACGCAGCAAAGTCCGTGATACAGAGCGTTAGACTATCTCGCCATTTCAAGCGGATAATCTTCGGGGTCAAACATTTTGGTGTTCAAAGGCGCAGAATCTTGTCAGAACACGTTAATGATCTGTTCACGCAAACCCCTTTTTGCACTTATTATTTTGCAAATACAGCTGTAAACATCCCTTAACATTTTCCCGTGAAAATGTCACCCGAACTTGCTTGCGCTCCCCTATTGCCTTTGGTATAATAAATTTGAAAGGTATGAAATTTCACACAATACCACGCTTGATAATATGGGATATGCCGCTGCCGGGAATTGCCGTGCAGCCCGAGGAATAGGGAAAGGAAACAGTATATGAACGTTCTCGAAGTAAAAAATCTGTGCAAAAAATACCCCTCATTCACCCTTGACAATGTTTCATTTACCGTCCCCGAAGGCTCTGTTACAGGCTTTATCGGCAGGAACGGCGCAGGAAAATCCACCACCTTGAAATCAATTCTCGGCCTTGTTCACCCCGACAGCGGCGAGGCAGTGTTTTTCGGGAAAAATTTTACCGAACATGAGCGGGAAATTAAGCAGGAAATAGGCTATGTTTCGGGAGGCTCATTCTTTTACCCAAACAAGCCCATAAAAGCCGTCACCGCCGTGACACGCCGCTTCTATGAAAATTGGGACGACAGCCTTTTCAAAAGCTACATGGAGAAATTTTCCCTTGACGAAAACAAGACCCAGTCCCAGCTTTCCGAGGGCATGAAAATAAAATATTCCCTGACCCTTGCCCTGTCCCACCATGCGAAGCTGCTCATACTGGACGAGCCTACAAGCGGACTTGACCCCATTTCCCGTGATGAACTGCTGGATATTTTCATAGAACTGTCCCGTGAGGGAACGACAATTTTATTCTCCACCCATATAACCTCCGATCTGGAGAGATTTGCCGACGGAATTATCTACATACGAGGCGGCAGAATTGCCGATCAAGACACTCTTAGCGGCTTTACCGACCGCTACAAAGCCGTAAAGCTCACCGAAGCCGAATTCGGTTCTGCCGATAAAGCCTTGCTCATAGGCTGCAAGCCCGCCAAAACAGGGTACACCGCCATAACTCTCTCTAAAAATGCCGATAAGCTCCCGGGAGAAATATCCCCTGCCGACCTTGAAACGATAATGATACACCTTGAAAAAGTGGAGCAGTTCCACAGTTAAATGCTATGTCAGAAAGAAACATTTGGCGTTTCGCTGCCTGATACTCAAAAATGTGTCAGACTCAAAATATAAAATGAAAGGACAAATTTATGAAAGATCTCATATACAAAGAATTTAAGCTTGCCCTCCACCCCACATCGGTAATATTTCTCACATTTGCCGCCATGCTGCTTATCCCCTCTTATCCGTATTATACCGCATTTTTCTATTCGGGACTGGGGATATTTTTCACCTGCCTTACAGGGCGGGAAAATCACGATATCTATTACACCTGTCTGCTGCCCGTAAGCAAAGCCGACGTCGTTAAAGCACGTATCGTATACGCCGTTATCTTCCAGATTATTCAGGTTATCATCTGCATTCCCGTTATCCTTATAAAACTCTCCCTCAATATCCCCGCAAATGCCGCAGGCATGGAGGCAAACGCCGCATTTTTAGGACTTGCACTTATAATGCTGGGACTTTTCAACCTCACCTTTTTCACATCATTTTACAAAAACATTCTTAAAATAGGCAAACCGTTTCTGGTTTCGGGAATAATCACATTTACATATATTTTCGCCGTCGAAGCCATGTGCCATATTGTCCCCTTTTTTCGTGACATTCTTGATAATACCGATAAAAATTTTATCCTCCAGCGGATAACTGTTTTGATTATAGGTATCATCTGTTATATCCTGCTCACCCTTGCCGCCTGTAAAAAATCAGTAAATAATTTTATAAAGCAGGACTTGTAATTGACATTTCCCCGGAAATATTATAAAATAAAAATAAGCATTATTTTCCCTCACATACTAAAAATGTGCAGGGAAAATTTTTTAACAATTATGTAAAAAAACAAGCGAATGCACAATTCTTGCCTCCTGCCTCCAAAATTTCTTGCCTCCGGCAGTGACAAAATGCCCCTCTGAGTTGTTTTATATACAGGACGTCCAAAAAGGAGGAAACTTTAATGACAGAAAGCGACCTTGAAAAGGCACTCAAACTCCACCGCCCCGCTGTCTACAGGCTTGCCATGAGCTATACAGGCAGTGCAGCCGACAGCGAGGATATTACCGAGGAAGCCTTTATAAAGCTGTATCTGCGGCATAAGCTGCCCGAGGACGACTCGCAGACAAGGGCATGGCTTATCCGTGTAACGGCAAACCTTTGCAAAAATCACCTTAAATCCCCCCGACATAAAAACAGAGCGGAAATGCCCGAAAATATCCCCGAAGAAACGAGCATATCCGAGGAAGAGCGGCAGGAGCTGAAAGCCGCTCTGGAAAGCCTTAAACCCGATTATCGGGCGGTCATACTGCTCCATTATTACGAGGGATTTTCTGTCCGTGAAATAGCAAGCCTCTTGGGGCTTACGGTAACAGCAGTCACCACAAGACTGCAAAGGGGCAGAGAAGCGCTAAAAAAATTTCTCACCGAAAACTGAACACGAAAGGCGGTAATTTTATGAGCATTTACAAAAAATATTTTGACGAAATTTCCCCAAATACGACCCTTGATACCCAGACAGAAAATATCAAATCAAAAGCCCGCCGCATAAAGCGCAGGCGCAGGAATGTGTGGGCGGCAGGGATAACGGCAGCGGCATTTATGATGTGCACCGTCACAGCCGCAGCAACCGACAGAAATATCCTTGAAATGGCTGCCTCCTGGCTGGGAATAGGCACGGAGAAAGCCGAAACAGCTATGGCGCAGATACGCACCGTTGAAATGTACAATGAATTTAAGGGACTTGAGGTCCGCCCCCAAACGGTATATTCAGACGGCAGTGTAAATATATTTTTTATAGATCTTATCAGAACCGACGGAGGTATCTTCGACCGCACCGAATTTAACGTTACAATGACCGACGGAACTCCCGCCATTGACCCCGAAACAGGTTTGCAGCAGACCGACAGGCACCGTACACGTTTTGGACACATAAACGCCACTTCTCATTATGACATTATGGAAAACGGTGAAAACATCGGTGAATCTGCCCTTCAGATTGTTCCGTCAAGTATCTATGTAATGGATGACGACGACCCGTCGGATAATATGATAACCGTGGCAGTTTATGCGGAAAAGGAAAAAGGTCTGCTTGAAAGCGGCGAGGCTACTCTTAATCTGCTCCTTGGAAATATAACCACAGAAAAGCATTCACTTAGAAAGGGCGCAGGAGATTCTCTCTGGATAGAATCGGAGACCGTAGATTCCATGCCCGGTACATGGAACGGAAATTTATACTTCACTCCCCGTGAATGCGAAAAGATAACCCTGACGCCGGGCAGAGCTTCCACATTCAAGACATATCCCCAAAACTTGGACGAAAACGGCATTATGCCCATGTATGACACGACCTTTACCGTTGACGAAATAGTTCTCACGGAGATGACCGTGAGCCTTAAAATACATGGACAGCGTCCCGATGAAATGCGCTTTTTCAATCCCTACAGTACAAGCGAGCTATTCTTCTCCGACGGCAGCAGCATTGTCCTTAATCCCGATTATCGTACACCTTCTATCCTTAAAGGCGGCGAACATCTTCCTGCGCTGAATTCCTCCGACGAGCCGTGGGAATGCTTCCTTTCGGTAATGCTTCCCGAAGCTATTGACCTTGATGATGTAACGGCAATTCGTATGGGCAGCGAAATATTTGATGTGAAATAAATGAAAATCAGGGCCTTTCCCGATTCAAAAGGAAAGACCCTGTATTTTTTATATATACTGCCCCGCCTGTACCCTCCACATTTCGGCGTATTTTCCGCCCTTTTTGAGCAGTGCCTCATGGCTGCCCTCTTCAATTATCCTGCCGTTTTCCAGCATATATATCCTGTCGGCAATTCTTGTGGTGGAAAGGCGGTGGGATATGAACACCACCGATTTGTTGTCCGCCGCCGTCAGCATTGCATGGTTGAGATGATACTCCGCAATGGGGTCAAGAGCGGAGGACGGCTCGTCAAGTATGATGAGATTTGCCTGCTTGTAAAACACTCTCGCCACCGCCAGCTTCTGTCCCTCGCCGCCCGAAAG
>CAMWLD010000219.1 GCA_947175005.1 uncultured Ruminococcus sp.
GTTTCAAAAAATTCATGCTTATTTTTATAAAATGTGATATAATAATTTTAAGCGTGGATTTTTTCACGAAAATTATTTTGGAAAGGCAGAATTATTTATGAGCGTTATTGAAATGACAAGAGAACTGGGCAAGGCTTTGCAGGAGGACGAGAGATATTCCCGTTACAGGGCGGCAAAGCTGGCTAATGACAAGGATGAGAATCTGCAAAAGAATATTGCGGAATTTAACAGGACCAAAATGGAGCTGAATATTGAAATGGCTAAGGACGACAAGGACACCGACGCCATTACAAGGCTTAATTCAAAGCTTAATTCCATTTACACGGAGGTCACCGAAAATCCCAACATGGTGGCTTTTGAGGCGGCAAGCTCGGAGATAGACGACATTTTGAGCAGCATTAACTATATTGTCACCTGCGCTGCAAACGGGGGAGATCCTATGACCTGCCCGGATTCTCCGCCTGTTTCCGAGTGCAGCGGCAGCTGTGCGACCTGCGGCGGGTGCGGTTAAGAGGTAAGAGGTTAGATGTAAGAGGTAAGAGGCAGAAGTGCGGTGTATGGGGTGAAATGCAGGAGGAAACGGATTTTTCTCGTCGGTGAAGCATATAAAATTCTTGCCTCCTGCTTCTTGCCTCTTTGCAGCCCCTGAAGCGAATGTTGTATTTTAGCTTTAGGGCTCGGAATTTACAGAGTACAGACGAAGGAGGTTCTAAATGGAAATTGATCGCAGCAACCTTTCCCCGATGATGCAGCAGTATTTCGAGGTCAAGGACAAGTATAACGAATATGTGGTGTTCTTCAGGCTGGGGGATTTTTATGAGATGTTTTTTGATGACGCTGTGAATGTTTCCCGCAGCCTGGAGCTTACTCTTACGGGCAGGGACTGCGGACAGGCGGAGCGTGCGCCTATGTGCGGCATTCCTTATCACAGCTCGGAAATGTACATAAAAAAGCTCATTGATATGGGCTACAAGGTGGCTGTGTGCGAGCAGACCGAGGACCCGAAAGCGGCTAAGGGACTTGTTAAGCGTGAGGTGGTGCGGATAATCACCCCTGGGACTCTGACGGAAAGCAGCTTTTTGGACGAGGAGAAGAACAACTACATAGGCGGCATAGTTTTGCGTGAGAAGTGCGCTTCGGTGGCTTTTGCGGATATTTCCACGGGGGCGGCGGAGCTTAAAATTTACAAGAACAAGTCTGCGGCGGAGCTTTGCGATGTGCTGATAAACGAGCTTTCACGGTTTTCACCTGCGGAGCTGCTTATAAACGGCGAGGTGCGGGCAAGGGCGGATATGGCAAGTGTTATAGGCTTTGTGCGGGAGCGGCTGGGGATAAGGGAAACGGTTCTGCCCGATGAGATATTTTCACCTTTGCAGACGTCTGTGCTGCTAAAGCAGTTCAGCAAAAGCAGTCTGCGGGAGCTGGGAGTGGAGGAGAGCGACAGCGAGTCGGTGAGCGTTCTGTGCGGATTATTCTACTATATCAGCGATACGCAGCGTGCGGCTGTGGGCAGGTTTACGGAGCTTACGGTTTATTCGGACAAGCGGTTTATGGAACTTGACTTGACGGCAAGGCGAAATCTGGAGCTGACGGAGACCATGCGGAGCAAGGAAAAGAGGGGCAGTCTGCTGTGGGTGCTTGACCACACAAGGACGTCTATGGGGAAGCGTTTGCTTAAATCCTATATTGAGCAGCCTCTTGTGAAGCCTGCCTCAATAATAAAGCGTTTGGACGCTGTGGAGGAGCTTGTAAATTCTCCTGTGACTTTATCGGAGATCATAGAACGTCTGGACGGAGTTTACGACCTGGAGCGGCTTATGACGAGGGTGATGTACAAGACGGCTACGCCTCGTGACATAAAGGCTCTGGAGCGGACGGCGGAGAAAATGCCCGAGATAAAGTCGCTGCTGAATGACTGCAAAAGTGCGCTGCTTATGGGGCTGAACGGCTGTATTTCCGAGCTTGGGGAAATTTCCTCTCTTTCAAAAAGGGCGCTCAAGGACGAACTGCCTGCCCTTTTAAAGGACGGGAACATTATCAGAGAGGGCTTTAATGCCGAGCTTGACAGGCTGCGGAACATTATCGAAAACGGCACGGGGATAATCAAGGAAATAGAGCAGCGTGAGCGGGAGCGCACGGGGATAAAGAACCTCAAGATAGGCTTTAACAGAGTATTCGGATATTATATAGAGGTTACAAGGTCGAATTACGGCGCGGTGCCTTCGGATTACATACGCAAGCAGACTCTTGCAAATGCGGAGCGGTTTATTACGGAGGAACTGAAGAAAACGGAAGAAGATATTTCGGGGGCAAGCGAAAAGGTTCAGGTTCTCGAAGCGGAGATATTTGCGGAGGTAAGGGATTTTATTGCTTCAAGGCTTAGCGAGGTGCAGCAGACGGCGAGGGCAGTGGCGGCGCTGGATGTGCTTTGCTCTTTTGCGGACGTTTCTATGAAGAACAGGTATGTGCGCCCGGATATTACCATTGACGGAGTCATTGACATAAAGGGGGGCAGACACCCTGTGGTGGAGATGGTGACAAGTGACCCTTATGTGCCCAATGACGCGTATCTGGACACAGAGGGCTGTCGTATGGCAATAATCACAGGGCCTAATATGGCGGGCAAGTCCACTTATATGCGGCAGACGGCGCTTATTGTGCTTATGGCGCAGACGGGGTGCTTTGTGCCTGCGGACAGGGCGGCAATTTCCATTGCGGACAGGATATTTACGAGGGTGGGGGCTTCCGACGACCTTACTGCGGGGCAGTCTACTTTTATGGTGGAGATGAGCGAGGTTGCGGACATTTTAAAGCACGCCACTAAGCAGAGTTTGGTCATACTGGACGAGGTGGGCAGGGGGACTTCCACCTTTGACGGCATAAGCATTGCGACTGCGGTGGCGGAGCATATTGCGAATGCACGGAAGATCGGCTGCAAGACCATGTTTGCAACGCATTACCATGAGCTGATAGGGCTTGAGGGTAAAATAGACGGGGTCAAGAATTTCAGTGTGGCGGTGAAAAAGCACGGGGAGAGCATTAATTTCCTGCGGAAGATAGTGCCCGGGGGTGTGGACGACAGCTACGGCATTGAAGTGGCAAAGCTGGCGGGTTTGCCGAAATCCGTTGTGGACAGGGCAAAGGCTATACTTCGGAAAATGGAGGAGGAAAAGGGGCAGGTGCGTGTGCAGACCGATACCGAGCCGCAGGTTTCCTTTAATTCCATTGCAGAGGAGGAAGTGCTGTCAAGGCTCAAAAAGACTAACCCCGATGAGTATTCTCCGAGAGAGGCGCTGGCGCTGCTTGGGGAGCTTTGGGATATGCTGCAAGAGGCAAGATGATAAGAAGCAAGAGGCAAGAAGGTTTTTTGGTGCATAACCGGTAAATCGGAATTTAACGATATAAATATCCCACGAGGAGGAAAAACATAATGATGTACAAATTCAACGAAAAAGTGTCTGTAAAAGCATTGGCGAATTTGCGTGAATCTGTGGGCTGGAACAGGATGGAAAGAGAGTATAAAAACCCTTTGATGACATCGTATTACCATATTGCAGTTTATGAAGATGATAAACTGATTGGGTATATTGACAGTGTATCAAATGGGGTAGCAGATGCTTATATTCAGGATTTAATGGTTTGTCCGGATTACCAAGGCAAAGGGATTGGCACAGACCTGATGGATAAAATGATTGAATATCTGAAGGAAAAGCGTATCTACATGATTTCAGTGGTTTATGAAGAATGCTTGAAGCCGTTTTATGAGCAATTTGGGTTTTATAATATGCTATGTGGGCAAATGGAAACATATTAGGAATTGTACATAATACAGTCCATAATGCAGTCTCTCGCACAAATTCCAATTTATTGACGGAGGAAACAGTATGTCCGAGAAAAAAGCATTAGTGGTAATAGATATGCAAAACGACTATTTGTGGGATAAGAGAAAGGCAATATTTTCGTATGATACGGAGAATTTGGTCGATTCCGTAAATGATGCTATTGCTCATTATTGCAAAAACGGCTATGATATTATCTATATTGCGCAGATGTTTCCTAACATTATAACGAATAAATGGATCATCGGTTTTTCGATAAAGGGAACAGCAGGAGCAGAATTGTACAGCAAGCTGAATATTGTATCGGACTTATATTTTGAGAAAAATTTGCCCGATACATATTCTTCAAAATCATTTCGGGAGCATATGAAGAAGCAGGATTATACGGAAGTAGTGCTGTGCGGTCTGGACGAGTGCGGCTGTGTGGGAGCAACCGCAAAAGGCGCTGTTAAAACGGGTGTAAAGGTTTTTATGCTTGAAAACTGTATTGGCAGACGTTTTCCCGATTATAAAGTTCGGAAAATGAGGGCAAGCCTTACATCATTAGGTGTGCAGTACATTAAATCTTATTTGAATGAAGGGTGAAAAAATGCCGTGAGTGTGCACGCAGTTTCTATAAATATTTACCGAGATGTGTGCCGGCGCTGTCGGGTAAGCTGTGGGATGAGACGCATGAGGGGTGATAGGTGTTCGGTGCGTAGCCGATAAATAGGAATTATATATGGAAGAT
>CAMWLD010000220.1 GCA_947175005.1 uncultured Ruminococcus sp.
ACTATGGATATTGTGATAATGGTTGTGTCTATTGTGTACTTGATTATTGACATTGAGTTGGCTTTGAAAATGACGGAGGCAGCTCAAATGAAAGGACACGACAGCGTGACTTTACTTTGTTTCCTGTTAGGTCCTGCTTCATACTTTTATGTGGTGGCACTTCCCGACCTTAAACTCAGGGAACAAAATGAGGAAATTATCAAAGCGATTAAAGAAATCCAAATTACCAATACAGACAGCGCACCCGTTAAGCCCAAATATTCTAACGACAATCTTCCCGATCTTTAATTTGCGGAGGTAAAAATCATGGATAGATACAACAGACTGTTTCGTTCCGATGAAACGGAATATTTTGAATCGTCTCCGGTTATTATCGAGGCAAAAGCCCTGCTTTACGATAACGAAACGGATAAGAATATTGCACAGGTAAAGTTCATTAATATTTCATCAAAAAACATAACAGCGGTTTTTGCGGATATAACTGCCTATGACCCGTCAAGAGAGGTTGTCGAAAAAGTTTCCCATACATATATTGACCTTGCCGTAAAGCGGGATGAAAATTTTGGGGCGAAGTCTCCGGCCGCACTTAATAACAAACCGTCACGCTCTTTTGATGTGGTCATACGCAAGGTCGTTTTCGGTGATGAGTCGGTTTGGGAAAATAACGGTTATGAAAAAAATATTATTCCAAAGCCAAAGGACTTGACCGAATATTTTGGCAATGACTGTTTGACGGAGCAGTATCGGAAGCGGCACGGTGCTTCTGCCAAATATGTTCCCCAAAAAATAAGCGATATCTGGATATGCGCCTGCGGAAAAATCAATCATTCCGAAGAGGGGGAATGCTTTTCCTGCAAGCAAAGCTTTTCCGCTCTTACGGAAAGCCTTGATGTGGACGGGCTTACCTCCGATTGTTATAATTACGCCAAAGACTTAATGGCCAAAGCAATATCCGAGAGTGATTTTAAAGAGGCAGCGGGGAAATTTACATCAATAAAAGATCACCTTGATTCCGCAGCCTTAGCGGCAGAGTGCAAGGAAAAAGCAGAATGCGCACGGAAAGACAGGTTGTATAATTCCGCTGCTAAGCTTATGAAAAACGACACTGTCAAATCCTTGGAGGAGGCAGCGGAGCTTTTTAAAAGTATTTCCGATTGGAAGGATTTCGCCGAAATGCTCAGCCAATGTGAAAGCAGGATAAATGAGTTAATAAATAATCAGGCTGCCGCTGCAGCCCGACAAATAAAAGCCGAGAAAAGAAAGAAAGGGATCATTGCTACCGTTTGCGGGGCGGTGGCGCTTTGTGTTGTTTTTGCCACAGTCAATGCTACCGTAATTGTGCCTGCTTCCAATTATAAAGAAGCAGCAGCTTTAATGGAAAGCGGTTCATATGGCGAGGCTGCGCAGATGTTTGCGGAATTGGGTGATTATAAAGATTCCTATGACCTGTCATTATTGGCTCAATATAATAATGGCGTAACTTTGTTCAACAACCGTCAATATGACGAGGCTGTCCAAGTATTTGAGAAATTGGGTAATTATAATAATTCAAAAGAAATGATACCGGCGTCTAAATATAATAAGGGCATAGCTTTGTTTAACAGCGGCTCTTATGACGAGGCTGCCCAGGTGTTTGGGGAATTGGGAGATTACAGTAACTCGAAAGAAATGAAACTGGTGGCTATATACAATAAAGGCTCGGCATTAATAGAAAGCGGAGATTATGATGAGGCTATTTCAATTTTTGACAGCCTTACTTATTATTTTAGTGATGCAGAGGAAAAAAAGCAATCAGCTTGTTATTATAAAGGAAAATATCTTTTTGATAATAAGAATTATAAAAGTGCTGTTTATGCTTTTAAAAGCAGCGAGGACTATGAGGATTCGGCACAATTATGTCTTGAAAGTATGTATCAGTATGCTTTAAATTCTACAAAATTACCCGAAAAGGATATTACCAAATACAATTATTTAAAAGAATTGGCAGAAGAAAACTATGCTGATTCCGCAAAAATTTTTACCGATACTTACAAGATTTCTGTAGAGGTTATAGCGAATAACAGCAATAAAGACACCGTAACTGATACAAATGTTTTTAAATCGGGTGATGCCGTTTATGTACACATAAAATTCAGCGGCGCACCTGATAATGTAGAAGTTCTTGTAAAATGCAGTTTTGAATATCAGGATTCAAAAGGAAAGTGGACAAATAACAGCCAAAGACAAACATTTCATATGAACAAGTGGTCTATAATGCAGCTGCCGAGAATTTATATAAATGGATATGAAGACTTCGTTTTGGCAAACAAGCTTCCGTTAAACATAACTTATACCTACACCGACGAAAACGGCAAAGAGGTTACAAACACCTTAAAATTAACAAAGAACTGATTGCCGAAAAAGCATTTTTTAATTCCTGTCCCCCAGTATTCTGTTTTTAGCAACCGAATAAACCCCTAGTCCCGCTATATCCGCCAGCGCCCAGCCAATGGGCACAGCCCACCATATCCCCACAACGCCCACAGCAGGAATTGCCGATAATATGTAAGCCAGCGCCACTCTCGTGCCAAGGGAAATTATTGTGAGTATCACCGACATCATAGGTCTCCCCACTCCCCTGTACAGCCCGTACAGCAAAAACAGGCAGCCTATGCCGCAGTAAAACGCCCCCTCGATATGCAGGTATCTTACCCCCTCCGCAATGATCTTTGTTTCCTCGCCGCTTACAAATATTTCCATAAGCTGCCGTGAAAATATCCACACGGCAGCCGAAATTATCAGGCAGAAGATCACCGATATCATAAGGGCTGCCCTGAAACCCTCTCTTATACGTTCCCCTTTTTTTGCTCCGAAATTCTGTGCGGTAAAGGTGGAAAATGCGTTGCCGAAATCCTGGGCGGGACTGTAGGCAAAGGCGTCTATCTTTACCGCCGCCGCAAAGGCCGTCATCACAACTCCCCCGAAGCTGTTCACTACTCCCTGCACCATTAATATCCCCAGATTCATAACTGACTGCTGCACGCAGGTAAGCAGGGAAAATCCCGCAATTTCCTTTACGGAATTTATATTCAAAACATCCCCTGCCTTAAACTCGCTTTTGACGAATTTAAGATAGGGTACTTTTATAAATGCATACACCGTTATTCCCGCTGCCGAAATGTACTGGGCAATTACCGTGGCTATTGCCGCACCTTGAACTCCATAGGGAATAACGATCACAAACAAAATATCCAGCCCTATATTAAGCAGTGCGGAAACCGCCAGAAATATCAGCGGCACTGCCGAATTTCCCACCGACCGCAAAAGGCAGGCGAAAAAATTATAAATGAACACGGCGAATATCCCGCAGAAAATTATTTCCAGATAATCTTTCATAAAAACCCATATTTCTTCGGGCACATTCATAAATCCCCCGATATTGTCAAGAAGCAGAAAAGCCGTACCGTTAATAAGTATAGTCAGCAGGAAGATCAGAACAAAGGAAGTGACTATACCCTTTTGAAGCCCCTTGATGTCATTATCCCCGAAGCGAATGGAAAAAAATGCCCCGCTGCCCATGCAAAGCCCCAGCAGAATGGAGGTGAGAAAGGTCATAAGCGAAAACGCAGACCCCACCGCCGCCAAAGGGTCTGCCCCCAGCACACGACCCACAATGAGCGTGTCCGCAATGTTGTAGCACTGCTGAAGCAGGTTGCCTATCACCATAGGCAGCGTGAACCGCAGCAGTGATTTTATAATAGACCCGTTTATCATATCCGTTTGCATATTTTGCATATTGCTTCCCATTGAAAATTTCACTCCGAATTTTTGTTTGACCTTATTATACCATTTTCCGGGGGATTTTGCAACAGCCCTTTTGAGGGATAAAACTCAACCGCATAAAAAGAGACAGACTTTTGACCATGTATTCGAGTGCACTTGTTCATTATTTGTTATTATTAATTAAAATTAAAGTTAACATATTTTCTCCAACATTCCGCATAAAAACCGACACTATATATACAGAACGTTCGATAAAGCGAGGGAGTCCTTCAAATGAAACTTACAGGAGAAATAATAACCCGTTACTCGCAGAAGATATACGGCTTTGCCTTTGACAAGCTTCGAGACCCGGACAGGGCGGAGGAATTGTCCCAGGAAATAATTCTGGAGCTGCTCAAATCCGCAGCAAGAGGGCAGGAGGTGGATAACCCCGACGGCTATGTTTACACCGTCTGCCGCTATGCCTTTGCAAAAAGCCTGCGGAAAAAATACCGCAGCAGGGAAATTTCCGTCGGAGATTACACGGGCGGCGATAACCTTATTCCGTCTGGTGAAAACATCGAGGAGACCACAGAGCAAAAGCTGCTGACGGCAAGGCTCATGCGGGAAATTACCCGCCTTTCCAGAAACCACAGGCAGGTCACAGTCATGTTTTACTTTGACAATATCCCCGGAGAGGAAATTGCAAGGCGGCTTGGCATTCCCCATTCCACCGTAAGATATTATCTCGTCGAGTCACGGAAAAAGCTCAGGGAGGGCATTGATATGAATGAGAATTTGAATTT
>CAMWLD010000221.1 GCA_947175005.1 uncultured Ruminococcus sp.
GTATAGCATTTTTCGGGGAATGTGTCAAGAAAATTCCGGCAGTAATATGAACTGCACTGCCGACAGTCACTGTCACAGGCTCAAAAATACGCCTCGGCAGCGGCAAATTTTTTTGATAATATCATGTCTGCTTGGCACTTTCAGGATTTTTTTCGGCATATAATTGCCATAATTTCATAAAGCCCTTGATTTTTTTGTTTTTTTGATGTAAAATATAAGAAAAACAAAAGGAGAGATTTTTATGCCAAATCCATACCTGCCTCTTTGGGAATATATCCCCGACGGCGAGCCGAGAGTTTTTGGCGACAGAATCTATGTGTACGGTTCTCACGACAATGCGGGCTCCGTTAAATTCTGCGACTATGTGCTCAAATGCTGGAGCGCCCCTCTGAACGATCTTAACAACTGGGTCTGCCACGGCGATATTTTCCGCACACAGGCAACTGCGGACTATATTGCCGATACCGATTGGACGGACAAATCCAATTATCTTTACGCTCCCGACGTTGTGGAAAAGGACGGGAAATATTATCTTTACGCCTACATATTAAATTCGATAGGCTGCGTGGCGGTCAGCGACAAGCCCGAGGGACCCTTTAAGCTGCTGTCAAAATACAAGTACACTATCCCCGATGAAATTTGCTGCAACGGCTGGTTTATCGACCCCGGTGTTCTTGTTGACGACGACGGCAGGACTTACATATACTGCGGCTTTGAGCGTTCGTTCATGGCGGAGATAAACAGTGAAAATATGTATGAGGTACTTGACGGGACGTGCATTGAACACATAATCCCCATTGAAAAAAACGAAAGCTTTACCGATGAGGACAGCCTGTTTTTCGAGGCTTGTTCTCCGAGAAAGGTCGGCGATACGTATTATCTGATCTACTCTCCCAAACGGGGCAGCAGGCTTGCTTACGCAACGTCGGACAAGCCCGTTGGTCCTTTTACATACAGGGGATATATCGTTGACAACGGAGTGGATTATCCCGGCGGGAACGATCACGGTTCGATAGTGCAGATAAACGGTCAGTGGTATATTTTTTATCACAGAATGACCAACGGTACGATAATGTCCCGCAGGGGGTGCGTTGAGAAAATAAACATTCTTTCCGACGGAACTATCCCGCCTGTTGAGATGACGTCCCTTGGATTTGAGGATTCGCTGAACCCCTATAAGATCACCCCTGCGGAAATAGCCTGCGTGCTGAAGGGCGGGGCAACAGTTACCGAGAAAAATGTCTTTGAACGTGTTCTGACGAATATTTTCGAGGAAAGTGTTATAGGGTACAAATACTTTGATTTCGGCGAGGACTTCGGCAGCAAAACCATGGAATTTTCCGCCGATATTATCGGCACGGGCTGTGACAGTATTCTGCATATTCTCATTGACGGTGAAAACGGCGATGAGATCGGTCAGCTTAGGGTCGGAAGAAACGGCGGAGTAATCACGGAAAGAGTAAAAGCCGTTACAGGCAGGCACAGCGTTTTCTTCAAGGTGACTACCGAGTATCCCCATGACTGGTCGGGAGAATCATTCAGAAGCAGATGCCTTTTTGAAATGAGATCGTTTGTATTTATGAAATAAAGCAGCTGTCAGCTTGTTTTCCGACTTTAAGAAATTATGTAAAGGAATATTTCCCGGATACGCTTCATATATATGAATATTAAACATATTGATCGGCTGCATAAGCGCCGTCGGAGATTTTCGGCGGGCTGTGCGGCAGAACGTAAGATCGGGAGGTATTTTTATGCCGTTTGTATTTTTAAGTCCGTCCACGCAGGAGTGGAACAAATATGCTACCCAAGGCAATGAGGAAGTTTACATGAATAGGCTGGCGGACAAAATGGAGCCCTATATGCTGGCATCGGGGATCTCATTTACAAGAAACGACCCTCAAAGGAATGTCACGGGCGCTATTGAGGATTCAAATGCAGGAAATTATGATGTTCATTTTGCTCTCCATTCAAATGCGGGAGGCGGTGAATACGCGGGCAAGCTAAGGGGCATTGACGTGTATTATTCCCCTTATTCCACATACAGCCGTCAGCTGGCTGTAATTACCGCAAACAATCTTCAGCCCATATATCCCATACCCTCAAAGGTCAACACGCTGCCCACCACATCTTTGGCGGAGGTAACAAGAACAAAAGCGGTGGCTGTGCTTGCGGAGCTTGGGTATCATGACAATGTGCAGGATGAGAAATGGCTTAAACAAAATCTTGATATTATTGCAAGAACGCTCGTTCAGTCCCTTTGCGATTATTTCGGGATACCTTTGGTAGAGCCTCAGCCCGTGCGTGTGGGAGTTGTTGCCACGGACGGTTCAAACCTCAATCTCAGGAAATTTCCGTCCACTGCGGGAGAGATCATCGGAAAGATACCAAACGGCGCGCAGATGAATGTTTACGGTCAGACCGGTAACTGGTATGTGGTGAAATACGGCGAAACGGTTGGATATGTTTCCTCGGATTATGTAAATATTATCTGAATTTAAGCAGTATTTAAATTGCTCGGTTTCCGACAATATTTTTGTCGGAGATCGGGCAATTTTTTACAATTATTTAGTTAGTTTTTTTGTTATGATTTTTACAGGCGATTTAAGAAAATCGTCGGAAAAATTTGAAAGGATGAAATTAAAAATGGACAGTAAGGAATTGTTTGAAAAGTTTGACATGGAGGGAAAATTCGCTGTGCCGGGCGGTGAGGTTTTGTTTGATAAAGTGCCTTGGTCAAAGCATTCTTCCTTTGACGGTGTGGAATTGAAGCATATTGTTACAGGGAAAATGAACAGTGGAAAATTCAGCTTTCATCTGGTAAAAATTGCGCCCGGTAAAAAGATCGGCAGCCACGTTCACGAGGGACAGACGGAAACTCATGAGGTAGTTGCGGGGTCGGGAATATGCATAAACGACGGCGTTCGCATTGATTACGAAGCGGGGGTGATTTCCGCGTTCCCTGCGGGGGTTGTTCATGAGGTAACAGCGGGAGAAAACGGGCTGTACTTATTTGCAAAATTTTTCCCGCCTCTTTGTTAAGCGGTCAAATGCAAAAAATTTCCTCGCTTTTGCGGGGGAATTTTATTTCCGCGGTGAAACAATGCGGCAGGAATTTTTATAAGCAAGGGGCGTAAGTCCCGTGAATTTTTTGAATTCCTTGATAAAGTGACTTTGGTCAAAAAAGCCCGCAGCTAAGGCTGCTTCTGTCAAAGAAAAATTGCTGCGGATAAGCCGCCTTGCCTTGCGTATACGGTTTTGAACCTGAAAGCGGTGAGGAGTAAGTCCTGCTTGGGTGCGGAATTTTGATATAAAGCGGTATTTGCTTATGAGCGCGTTTTTTGCCATTTCATCAAGGGCGAAAGGGGCTTCGGGATTGGCTTCAAGGTATATTTTAAGGCGGTTTATGTGTATGTCGGGATTGATGTTTTCGAGTCGGCAGATATGAGCATTATCAAAACAGGAAAGAATTTTTTGAACATTAAAATTTGTGGGCAGGGAAAAATTTTTCAAAAGCTCTGCGATGTTATTTCTATAACATTTTCGGGAAAATTTTCCGCTTTGTCTTTATTTATGCAAAGAGTTAAAAGGGTGTATTTATTATACGAACGAATGCTGTGGGGGACGTAGGGGTATATGATAAAAGCGTCATTTTCTTTATAAATTTTATCGGTATTTCGGACTGTAAGGGTAACAGCGCCCTTCAAAACAACTCCTGCCGTAATAACGGAAATGTGGTTATGCAGGGGGTAGGATATGACGGAATCGCTGCACAGAATAAGCTCTGTTCCCGTCTGTTCATTTGAGATATACTGTATATTATTCTGCTGCATGGGCGGTCTCCTTGTTTACGTTGAGTCACTCCTCAAAGCTAAGCTTGTTTGGGTATTGCTTTATTATCTGATAATGCCTTTATACAGTTTATAATTCAGAACCGGTAACTGTTTGCTTATGTGTTTGTATTACCGTCACCCGACATAGAAATTGCGCCGCTTTCAATAAGTGACATCAGACAGTCGATAACATTCGGATCAAACTGCTTTCCCTTATTTTTTTGCAGCTCACTGATTATGACCTCTTCGGAAAGATTGTTTCTGTAACACCGACGGCTGTTCATAGCGTCAAAGGAATCCGATACACATATAATACGCGCTATAATTGGGATATCCTCTCCCGCAATTCCGTTAGGATAGCCTTTTCCGTCATAACGTTCATGATGACTAAGCGCACCTGTTCCCATGCCCTCTATTGATGTAAAATCCCGCAGTATCTCGCTGCCGTAGACTGTGTGCTTCTTCATTATTTCATATTCACGGTCTGTCAGCTTGCCGGGCTTTGTAAGTATTTCATCGGGAATATATATCTTGCCGCAGTCGTGCATAAGCGCTATGTAATATATCCGATAACATTCCTCGTCGGAAAAGCCTATTTTCTTTGCGATCATTTTTGAATACTGTGCCACTCTTAGCGAATGTCCCATGGTGCTTGGATCTTTTGCCTCAATAAAATTAACAAAGGTCTGCATTGTCT
>CAMWLD010000222.1 GCA_947175005.1 uncultured Ruminococcus sp.
ACGCTATACCAAGCTACTATATGCTGAAAATGTTTGCGGAAAACCGTGGGGATTATGTCTGCGGATATGAAGTTAAAACAGAAACGGACAAGCAAATTGAAAGAGGCGCTTTTGCTGTCCTCTTTGAAAACGAGATAAGTGTTTCGGATATTTATATTGACGACAAGCCTTGCGAAAATGTTTGTACTCTTGAGGGGGACATCAATTTAACAGATAATAAATCGCATGCAGGTATTGGTATAGGGCTTGTGGGTGATATTCAAAAAAATAAGCAAAGCCTTTCAGCAATAATAAAAACAGAGAACGAAAAAATACATATTCGCTTTTGGGACACGGGACTTAAAGGTGAAGATCAAAACCATTATGACTGGATAATTGAAGAGGGCAAAAGTCGGGTTGTACACTACAACGGCTGGTCAAATGAAATAATATGCGATAATACGGATTGTACAGTAACCAAGGAGAATGACGTTAAGATAATTACCAATAATGACACGTTTGAAATTACTCTGAACGGTAATGTTATACACCGCAAAGCTCTTGCTGAAATTCCGCATATAACGGCGGTCTGTACGGTAGACACAAAAACGCCTGCGGTCATAACAAAGCTTGTGAATTTCTCCGAAAATGAAATAACCGTAAATATCCTCACAGACACAAAAATGTGCAATAGCGCTGTAATAACTACCCTTACGGGAGACAGCTATTATGCTAAAAATACATTTGATGAAAAGGAGGCGGTTTATCCATATACCGAAACAGTTAATGCGGATACTGATTACAATATTGTAATAAAGCCCCGTTCGGTCAATGTGATACGGCAGCGGTTTGCCGATTGATTTTATATGTCCGTCGGAATTTTGTGTATTTATGCCAATAAATAATATAGGCTATTTTATATTTATAAAACGTATAGAAAGCGTAAAAAGGCTTTCTATACGTTTTGTTTATAATCAATTTTTAGGTTGTTTTCTTTGTCCTGTAAAGTTTGTCAGGCAGAATCTAAGCTTACAGGCTTAAAGGTTATTTTTATTGTTTGCCGTTCACATCTCTTTCCTGTTTACGATCTTTACGGAGACCGCTATGGAAACGGCATATATCACTGCGGACAGCGCCGCCGAAAGCAGCAGCAGAATAAACGAAGCGGGCAGCGGCAGGGCGCTTGCATCTTCCGAAAGATCGGGAGCGCCCGTTATTTTCAAAAGCTTATGGACTATCAGAAGAATTATCAGAATTCCGCCTGTGGGGATATACATAAAAAGTCTGCCTTTAACGGATCCGTATTTATAGTAGCCGGGAAGCTGAAAAACCGTATATATGGAAAACAGGAGCAGACCGATGGCGGCGGCCTCTACTATATCCGCGGCGGAAATGTGTTCTCCGAGAAGAGTCAGCAGCAATGGGTGGACGATCAGTGAGAAAGCAATTGCGGCAAGCCCCGTAAGGGCAACAAAAAGATATCTGCCGAAAACCATTTCACTTCGGCGGACGGGCAAAATGCCGTAGAGCCTTTCCATTGCATTTTTCTCCGATATCGAAAAGGTATAGCCCGATGTCATTGCCATAAAGCAGGTGCAGAAAGATACTCCCATTAAAAGAGAACGGTTGATAGCGGCAAAGGCTGCGGGCATTATCATTACAAAAAATAAAATAGTCTTGACATAAGGGCGCACCAGGGAAAGGTCCATAGCGGCGCATTTGCGGATATTGCTCATATATTTTCACTCCTTTTTGCGGTAAATATTATAATATCGTCAATTGAGGCAGGCTCGGTGTGGAGGCCGGGAAGCTCGTGCAGGCTTTCGGTTTTTACCAGCGCTTCAAAGCCCAGGGAATATTTTCTTATTCCCAGAGCCTTTTCGGTAAGCAGGGGAGTAAGCTCGTCTGTTCCGCCCTTTGCTATGCGGAACATTTCGGTAAATTCGTCCTTGCCGCCTGTGAAGAACATTTCCCCGTCGGTGATGTAGGTGATATAATCCGCAGAGCGCTGTAAGTCGCTTGTGATATGTGTGGAAAAAAGCACGCTGTGTTCGCCGTCGCTGATATATTCGTTAAGATATTCCAGCAGCTCATCACGGGAGACAGGGTCAAGCCCGCTGGTAGGCTCGTCAAGTATCAGCAGCTTTGCATTATAGGACAATGCGCAGGCAAGCATAAGCTTCATCTGCATTCCTTTGGAAAGCTCCTTTACAAGCTTTTTTGCGGAGATACGGAATTTGCCCAGCAATCCCGAAAAAAGGGACGAATCCCAGTTTTCGTAAAAGACCGACAGATTCTTTTCGGTTTGGGCAACGCTCCACTCTCCGTCAAAAAAGCAAGGCTCAAAGACGGCTCCCGTTTTTTTCTTGACCTCCTGCTCGTGGGAAATATTGTCAAGTCCGAAAATATTTATGCTGCCGCTGTCCCTTCTTAGCATATTGAGTATAAGCTTTATGGTGGTGGTCTTTCCCGAGCCGTTAGGGCCTATAAGCCCCATGATATAGCCCTTTGGCAAGGTAAAGGAAATATCATGCAGGGTAAATTCCCCAAAGCTTTTTGAGATGTTTTTTACTTCAAGACAGTTTGTCATCGGTGTTTTCCTCCAATAAAATATTAATAAGCGAAAAAAATTCCTCACGGGTAAGTCCTGCCGTGCGTGCGGCGGAAATCGCCTCCCGTATACCGTTTTCCGCTTTTCGGATAAGCTGCTCACGCAGCAGCTCCGACCCCTGCCCCAGCACAAAGCAGCCTCTGCCCTGTATGTTTTTCACAAAGCCCTCCTGCTCAAGCTCTGTATAGGCTCTTGTGACGGTGAGGACGCTTATTTTAAGCTCTCCCGCAAGGGCGCGCAGAGAGGGGAGGGATTCATTTTCTTTAAGCTCTCCCGACATTATGGCGGATTTTATCTGCTGCTTTATCTGCTCATATATGGGTATGCCGGAGATGTTTGATATTATCAGCTTCACTGTTAGCCCCCTTTTATTAATGTTTTACTGTTATGTATATCAGTATAACACATATAACAGTGTTTGTCAAGTGTTTTTTTAATTTTTTTCAAAAATTTCGTATCAAGCAGGAAAAAACATTAAAATAAAAAATACTGTACAAAGAGACGGCAGTATGATATAATGAGAATATGAGAAACGGAAAAATATATTTTTGCAGCGGGTCAGAAACAATAACAATGCGGGGGAAGTGTAAAAAATGAAAATAGACAGACTTATTGGCATACTGTCAATACTTCTGCAAAAGGATAAGGTCACAGCACGGGAGCTTGCGGATAAATTTGAAGTGTCCCGCAGAACGATACTGCGTGATATTGACGCTCTCGGCATGGCAGGCATACCTGTCATATCGGAGCCCGGACAGGGCGGCGGTATTTCCGTTATGGAGGGATACAAGGTAGACCGCACTGTGCTTTCCTCGGAGGATATGAAAGCAATACTCACAGGCTTACAGAGCCTCGACAGCGTAAGTGGGACTAACCGATACCGTCAGCTTATGGAGAAAATTTCGATTGACGGTTCTGCTGCTGTCAATGCGGACAATCACATCATCATAGACCTGTCTAACTGGGGTAAGTCGGCGGTGTCCGATAAAATTGAGCTGATAAAGGCTGCCATGGAGCAGAATGTGAAGATCGCCTTTAATTATTTTTCGCCACACGGTGAAAGCCGCCGTATGATCGAGCCGTATCATCTGGTGTTTCAATGGTCAAGCTGGTATGTATGGGGATATTGTGAAAAGCGTGAGGATTACAGGCTGTTCAAGCTCACACGCATGACGGAGCTTACTCTTACCGATGAAAAGATCTGCGACAGGATAGTTCCGGAATATGTCTGTGACAGACTTCAGCACCCTCCGGGCGAAATTGAGGCAGAGGTGAAATTTGATGATTCGGTCAAATGGCGTATCATAGATGAATTTGGCGCAGATCTTGTGAAATATGATGAAAACGGCGATATTATCGTTACTTTTACATGGTCGGATATTCCTGCATTTTATAAATATATTCTTTCGTTCGGGGATAAAGCCGAGATCGTTTCACCCATGGAGTATCGCCGGGATTTTGCAAGGGTTCTGAAAAAAATGCAGGAAAAATATGAAAGGTGACAGACAGTTGTCACCTTTTATGTGGTATGCTTTTATCGTAAAATCAATTATGCCCCTGTTGTTTGTTGTTTTCCCTGCACAGCGTGGGAGCAATACGAAACAGGCAGCTTTCCGAACATCGTCAATACACAATAGTATCGGGTGAATTGAAATTTGAAAGGAGCTTTTATATGAAGTGCTACACACAAGTATACGTAATGAACAGTATTGAGGCGGTTGAAACATATTGCCGTGCTTTCGGGGCAGAGGTGACCTTTGAGATCAAGAACGAAGCTAAAACCGCATATGAGCATTGTGAGCTGTCGGTAAACGGCGAGGGGATACTTGCCGTAGCAGAGGCGGCGGAGCCGTATGATGTGAGCCTGATACATCAGCTGAAATTGCAGACAATGACTTTTAATGCATTTGAGCTGGGAAGCAC
>CAMWLD010000223.1 GCA_947175005.1 uncultured Ruminococcus sp.
TTATACCCACGGGCAGGGTCAAATCCCAAAAGCTTCATCAAGCCCACGGCAAGATGAGAAATAATATTCTCTTCGCTGACGAATGTGGGCAGCAGTATCTTCCCACCCTTTTTCGTCACACGGATAAGTTCCTTTGCCGCTTTATCGGAATCCGGAAGCAGATGAAGAACATTCCCTGCCATTACCCTGTCAAAGCAGCCGTCCCTGTCTTTAAGGGCAAATATGTCACGCAGGGCAAATTTCACATTGAATACTCCCTTGCGCCCTGCTTTCCGCGCCTTTTTCTTTGCTATAATGAGCATTTCACGGGAAAGGTCAGTACAAAGAACGCACTTCGCATGACCGGCAGCCGCAAATGTCATCATTCCCGTGCCTGCGGCACAGTCAAGGACTACATCCCCTTTGCGGACATTTTCCGCCGTGATCTTTTCCATCTGCCTGATTACCTTATAGTTCGTCATCTCGTACAAATCGTATATTCCTGCCATTCTATCCCAAAAGCTTTTCATATTTTCACTTTCCTTTTTATATTATGCTCGTTCCCTTATAATTTATTATCATATGTTCAACTGTTCATATGATAACATATAAATTTCATTTTGTCAAGGGTTTTGGGAAATTATTTATATATTGGAATGTGATATGTGAATTTATATATAGCTCAGTATTTACGCATTATACCGTACAATTTTAAATCAACCGATAAACAAAAAAGGCAGACAAATGCCTGCCCTCCTTGTTTTTATCGCACTTCCGAGCAGCGAAACTCTCACGTAAAAACATCTCATTTAAGGGCTGAGATACACCCGCCGCCCTGTTACACTTTTATCATAACATATCTGTATTGGGTTGTCAAGTGTTTTTTGATATTTAAATTTCATAAAATTATTTTACTCAACAGCCCCTCCATTTTATGGATAAGCAGTTTTCCGCCCTTTATGCGGATTTTTTCCGATAACATATTAAGTAAAAGAATACTCACAATCTGCCTGTCCCCTATGATATGTGCATTCTATTATTTCGGCAGGACTCATTTTTTCAATATACATCAGACAGCGGAAAGCCATTCCATGCCCTACAAAAATAACCTTGTCATAATCTGCATACCTGTCTGCCGCACGTCTCATTCTCTGTCTCATATGGCTTAGAGATTCCCACCTGAATTCCTCACCCGGCGGATACTCACCCTTATACTTAGTAAATTCCCTCGCAAACGCAAAGCTTTCCTCGGACGTTTCATACAGATTATCCCGATCGGGTATCCATTCATGCAGATCAATATCGACCTCGACCCGCAGCCCTGTCTCCCGCGAAATGATCTGAGCCGTCTGCAGCGCTCTTGTGTAAGGAGACGAAACAATAACCTCCGCACTTTTAAGACGAGTATCCTTTGCCGTTATTTCAGCCTGTTCCCGCCCTTTCTCGGATAAGGGCGCAAAATCTCTGCCAAATCCCCAAAAGCCGTTTTCAAGCATATTATCATAAATCGGCTCACCATGTCTTATAAGATAAAATAATGCCAACCTTAATTCTACCTCCATTTACAAAAAACGCCTACTCAAAACATTATATATTTGTATCTCACTCAAAAAGCCCCTCCATTTTATGGATAAGCAGTTTCCCTCCCTCTATGTCGGTTTTTTCGATAATATCGGGAATAGCTGGAATGAGATAAACATTATCGCCGTTCTTTACATGGTAAACATCATTCGCACCCGTGCTTGTTACCTCCGACAGAACGCCGTAAACCTCACCGCTGTCCGCATCCTCCACGGAAAGCCCTATAAGGTCGCGTATAAAATAAGTTCCCGCAGGCAGCTCCACATCATCACGGTCCATATAGAGAATTTTCCCCCGCAGGGTCTCCGCCTTTTCGGGAGTGTCGACCCCCTCCAGTTTCATTACTACCACATTTTTATGGGGACGGCTTTTCTCCACATTCACAGGGGTCTTGCCCTTGTTAAAATAAAGCTCATCAAAGCTGCAAAGGAACTCTGCGCTGTCGCACCACGGCTCGACCCTCACTTCCCCTTTAAGCCCCTGCACCGCCACTATCTTTCCTATTTCAAGAAACTGCGCTGTCATATTCCTATTCTCCTTTATTTTCCGATTCCATCTTCACCTTGAGCCACTCAATGTAGGGACGGTAAAGCAGGTCTTCGATACGCTCATACCGCTGCTTTTGCTCATCATCAAGGGTCTCCTCTTTTGCCACATATTCATCAAAATAATATCTGAACGGCAGCATTTCCTTGTTTTCCCTGTATGCCGAAGAAGCAGGGTCTGCGCCGTATGACACCAGCAGCTCAACCAGGTCTGCATTGAAATCCTCGTCATACATTGCAGCATAGTGTAGAGCAGGCACAAAAAGGTCGGGACGGTAATCGGGGTCAGCCCCTGCGGAAAGGAGCAGGGAAACATTTTCATTGCACTGATTTTTGCAGGCAAGACCCAAAAGGGTCATATCCTCCGCACCGTTGGGGTCTGCGCCGCTTTCAAGAAAAAGCTTCAGCATTTCGCCGTCGTCCAGCATGACCGCTCTGTAAACAGCAGTTCTGCCGTATCTGTTTTCGCCGTCGGGGGAAGCGCCCTTTTCGATAAGATTCCGTGCTGCATTTACATTGCCGTTTTCCGCTGCCAAATAAAGAACATCCGTATCGGAAAAGCTGCCCACGTCATAGCGGATACTAAGGTAAATATAATAGACAGCGGGCAGGCAGCAGAGTATCCCAACAAAAATAAGCCAACCCATTATTTTACTAAACTTCTCATTTGTTTTCATTGACGTATTATACAAAAAAATCGGCACACCCGTCAAAGCAATGCCGACAACACCTAACACCACAACTGCGGTAATATGAGTAAGAATTGTGAGTATCATAGCCTCATCTCCAAACTGTCGGAAGATCCCCTCTTGCGCTCCCTGTCTTTAACAGGGAACGCAAATCGTAAGATCAGTCGATCTCCACCATTATTCTCTCGTTTTTCCTGCCGGCAGCAGCACGCATGATATTTCTGATAGCCTTTGCTATCCTGCCCTGCTTGCCGATAACTCTGCCCATATCCTCTGGTGCTACGTGCAGGTGGTATACTACCAAGCCGTTTTCATTCGGCTCTTCCTTTTCCACTTTTATGCTGTCTGTGTCCTCGACCAGACCCGAAACTATCGCTATAAGTGTTTCTTCCATTTTGACCGTCTCCTTTCACATTTGCTTGAAATATATAAAGGGCACTGCCATGCATGGCAACCATATCATGTCTGTCATGGTATGGCAAACGCCGTTATTTGCATTTCGGGGCTGCCGGCAACTTTAAGACACCCCGTTTGCTGAGGTGTCCGATAAGTTCCGACAGACCGTGCTTTCCCGAGAAAATAGGTTACTTCGTAACCCCGTTGCTTCGTAATCCCGTTACTTCGTAACCCCTGTTTTCTCGAAAAGCTTCTTGACTGTATCGGTGGGCTGTGCGCCGTTTGCCATCCACTTCTTAGCCTTCTCTGCGTCAACCTTTACGGTGCTGGGCTCGGTGGTGGAGTCATAATAACCGATCTCCTCGATAAATCTGCCGTCCCTGGGGTATCTGGAATCGGCAACAACGATACGATAGAAAGGAGCTTTCTTTGCACCCATTCTTCTCAGTCTGATTTTTACTGCCATTTTATATTCACCTCCGAATAATGATCTGTATATATCAAAACGCTTTTGCGTAATGAACCGTTTAACCGCGGCAGTGCGTTGACCTTGCTTCCCGCGCCTTTGATTTATAGCTGCAAATGCCTTTAGTATCGCAGTTGTCGCAGATACCGTCCCCGTCGTCATCTGTAAAGGTGCAGTCCTTTTCACAGTAATATCCGTAATTGCCGCAATCATCGCAAATGCCGTCGCTGTCCTCATCGCAGTAGCTGCAATCCTCACTGCAGCTGTAGACTATCTTGACCCGGGCATTGCTGTGATGTCCTTTTCCATGGTGTCCGCCATGAGCAAAAGCCGTTACGCCAAGCATGGACGCTGCCGTAATTACTGCTAAAATTACCGATAAAAGCTTTTTCACAGAACATTCTCCTTTCAATTTCAAAAGCATGACAATCCATATTTATCAATACGCCATAAGCGCAGCGGCAATATATACAAGTGCCTGCTTCAGTCGATACCGACAGCCGCAATGACAAGAGCCACAAAGACGCAGAAAATGCCGTTCATAACTCTGTTTACGTCTCTGCCGAACATATCGTCAAAAAAAGGCCCTGATCTGCCGTACCGAAAATACCAGTCCCAGTCAAAAACCGAAGCAAGCAGCCCGACAACACACATTGCAATGAAAATGACAGCCATTACCGCCACATTCCCGGCATACGCAGCTTATTCCGCTTGCCCTTCTGATTTCTGCCCATAACGCCGAATTGCTTGAGCATTTTCTGCATCTGCTCAAACTGGCGCAGCAGCCTGTTCACATCCGCAACGGAGTTTCCGCTGCCTGCGGCTATGCGCTTTTTGCGGCTGGGA
>CAMWLD010000224.1 GCA_947175005.1 uncultured Ruminococcus sp.
CCCCCCCCCCCCCCCCCCCCCCCCCCCCCCCCCCCCCCCCCCCCCCCCGCCCCCGCCCGCCCCCCCACCCATCACCGCCGCGGGGGCGTTAAAACAATTGCAATATCCGTTCCCTGCCGTTATCTGCACACGCCCTGCTGCGTGATAAAAGAGGACGACTTTTACAATACCTTTGTACTGGCGGCGGCTATGGCGGATAAAATTTCGGGAGGGGATCTATCATAATCAAAAAGGTTAAAAATAAATCCGAGCTGTCTGTGGGCAGCGATTATTACAAGGCGAAGATATGCGCTTACATGGACGCTTACGGTGCGGAGTATGACTTTTGCAGATTTTACTGCGAGCGGGGGAGTCTTGCGGGGGGAAATGTAATGCTTTTAAATTCGGGGGCGGTAATAAGCGGAGTTTTTACGGACATTCCCGAGCTGGAGGATTTTATCATCATGAATGCTCCGGACACGATAGAAGTCCCGAAAGGAATGGCGGCGCGGCTTGCGCTGCCGGGATATGAACGGCAGCGGCGGGCGCTTTTCAGGCTGCAAGTTTCCGGTGAAACGGACACGGGGGAATTTGAAAAGGGGCTGGATGAGCCTGTTTCATTGCAGCAGATGTTTATGATACTCAACGCCTGCTTTTCGGGGCTTTCCTTTGACGGGTGGTATGCGGATATGTCTCACAGGGTGCGGCACGGGATATCCGAGGTGTATACATACAAGTGCGGCACAAGCGCTGCGGTGGATTTTAAAAGCGGGGAGAATGCGTTTATTTCAAGCATTGCCACTGTGCCCGCCATGAGGGGACAGGGGAATGGGAAAAATATGCTGGGGTACATTGAGAAAAAGCTGAAAAGCGCTCATTTACAGGGGTATTTATGGGCGGATGAAAATTCCGAGGGATATTATAAAAAGCTCGGGTTTCCCGTTGCCGATGAGGATGAATTTTTCGCGAGGAAAAAGGGAATTTAATATATAAATTCGATCAAAGGCTTTACGGAAATTTTCCGAATAATTCTATGGAGTTGCTGATTAAAGGTTTTTTCACCGCCGTAGGCGGTGAAAAAACCTTGCCAAATCGCCGTTTAACGAACGGCATATTTTAAATAAAAAAATAAATTCAGGAGGCAAATATTATGGCTGAAATTTTTGATCCCAAGCCCGTTACGGTAAAGGGTTTTGAAATAGAGGAAAGGATATTAAAGGCGGCTGCAAAGGCGGACGATATGTGCGAGGAGGCTTTCAGGGAGATCGACAAAGTCGCACGGTATAACGGAGAAAAAGTGCTAAAGGCGTTTATTGACCACAAGGTGAGCGACGGCTGTTTGAAAGGCAGTGCGGGCTACGGCTACGGCGACGAGGGCAGGGACACGCTGGACGCGGTTTTTGCACAGGTAATGGGTGCAGAGGACGCGCTGGTGCGGCACAATATTGTTTCGGGAACTCATGCTCTGACAATTGCGCTGTTCGGGCTTTTGCGGACGGGGGACAAAATGGTTTCGCTGACGGGTGCGCCTTATGATACTTTGGAAGAGGTAATAGGGCTCAGAGGCAGCAAAAACGGCTCTTTGGCAGATTACGGGATAGGCTACGAGCAAGTGGAGCTGACACCCGAGGGAAAGCCCAATGTGGCGGAGATATTCCAGAAGGTCAAAGGGGCAAAGCTTGCGTATATACAGCGGTCGAGAGGGTATTCCCTGAGACCCTCGCTGACGGTTTCGGCGGTTGCCGAGATAGTCAAGGCGGCAAAGGGTGCGAACCCCGATATTATAGTAATGGTGGACAACTGCTACGGGGAATTCGTGGAGAAAACAGAGCCAATTGCTGCGGGGGCGGATATTATTGTAGGGTCGCTGATAAAGAATCCCGGAGGAGGTATTGCCGAGACCGGGGGGTACATTGCTGGAAGCAAGAAGCTTGTTGAGCAGTGTTCCTACAGGCTGACCTGCCCGGGAGTGGGGAGAGAGGCAGGGTGCTCTCTCGATCAGAACAAGAGAATGTATCAGGGGCTTTTCCTTGCGCCCGAGACGGTGGCGAATGCCCTTAAAACAGCCACTTTCACGGCTGCCATTATGACGCAGCTGGGCTTTGAATGCCGTCCTGCGCCGGGGGAGGCAAGAGGTGATATTATTACGGCGGTGCTGATGAAAAAGACGGATAACCTCATTGCATTCTGCAAGGGCGTTCAGAAAGGCTCGCCTGTGGACAGCTTTGTTACTCCCGAGCCTTGGGATATGCCCGGGTATGACAGCAAGGTGATAATGGCGGCGGGGGCGTTCAACAACGGCGCTTCCATTGAGCTTTCCGCCGACGCTCCCCTGCGTGAGCCTTATGCGGCGTATGTGCAGGGCGGACTTACGTACGCTACGGGGAGAATGGGCATTCTCTGCGCTTTGCAGGAGATGTTTGAAAAAAGGTGCTTGAAGCTGTTTTAGCCGATAGCGGGTAAAGGAGTTTTCTCGGTGCTGTGTATATGGCATATTTGACATATGCTGCCGACATCGGGAAAATGCCTTTGTTTATATTGTGAGTTCGGGAGGATATTCAATGGAGATCAAAGCGGTTGTTTTTGACATAGGCGGAACGCTTATGGAATATAAAAATATGCCCAATGTATGGGTGGATTACTATAAAAAAGGGTTTGAGACCGCGCGGGACACTTTGGGGCTTGACATTTCCGACAAGGATATCGCAAAGTCCATAGAAGTGCTCAAAAGCTATAATCCGAGGGTAAAATACCGTGAAGAGGATATTGCTCCCGATATTATTTTCGGACAGGCGTGCGCTCATTGGAACTGCGAATTCGGGCTTGACGAGGTAATAGATATATTCTACCGCTCAATGGGGCTTACGCCTTATATTTATCCCGAAACACTGTCTGAACTGAAGTTTCTGAAAGAGCATGGGATAATTATTGCGGCATTGACGGACGTTGCCACGGGTATGCCCGACGAGCTTCACAAAAGCTGTTTTCCCGAGCTTATGCCCTATTTTGATATGTATGTTTCCTCTCTGTCCTGCGGTATGCGAAAGCCTAATCCGAAGGGCTTGCGGGATATTGCGGAGAGGTTCGGAATCTCGCCCGGGGAAATGATATTTGTGGGTGATGAGGAAAAGGATATCAAAACGGCGGAGCGGTTCGGGTGCAGGTCTGTGCTTATTGACAGAAAGGGCAGCGGCGCACAGTTCGGGCAGTGGTATACAATTACCGATTTGAACGAAGTTTTGGAGGTATTTAAATGAATAAACCTAAGATGATTTTATTTGATTACGGGCAGACTCTTGCGAATGAAAAGAAATTTGACGGAATTGCTGGTACGAAAGCTTTGCTTGAATATGCGGAGGAAAACAGGTTTGATCTTACTCCCGAACAAGTTCAGGAAGAAGCTGACAAAATAAACAATGAAATAGGCAGGTTCGATCCCGAAAGAAATCACCTTTTTCAGATCGAAATTCCCAACAATATGTTCACAAATTATTTTTACAGTTCTTTGGGGATAAAGCTTTCTCCCGCGCTGTCGCATGACGATATTGACCGTATATTCTGGGACGCTTCTTCTCCCGCAAAACCGACTGAGGGTATTGTCAAGCTGCTTTTGTATTTGAAAGATTTACATATCCGAACGGGCGTTATAAGCAATATTTCTTACAGCGGAAACGTTGTTGCCAAGCGTATTAACACACTGCTTCCCGACAATTCTTTTGAGTTTATAATTGCCACAAGCGAGTATATGTTCCGAAAACCGAACAGGAGAATTTTTGATCTGGCATTAATTAAAGCAGGGCTTGAAGCGGGGGACGTGTGGTATATCGGAGATAATTTTGAATGTGACATTGTCGGGGCGCATAATGCGGGAATGACCCCTGTGCTTTATGACGGAGCTTCCGAAAAGCGTTCGGGTAAACCGGCGGATTTTGAATATCTGCATATTCACCATTGGGACGAGCTTATTAATGTTTTAAAGGACTTGAATGAAATGCTCCCCCCAATGGTGTAGGATAATCGGTTTATGATCTTAACGGAGTTATGGAGGTTAAAATGAATACACATGAATTAAATTTCTGCACCGGGTGCGGCAAGCAGCTTGTGTACAAGGTTGTTGGAGATGAGGGGGAACAGAAATACTGTCCACGCTGTGATAAATTTTATTTTGATAATCCTGCGTGCTGTGTTCTTGTGGCGATCATTAATGAGAATAACAAGGTGCTGCTGCTGAAACAGAATTACATATCGGGGGAAAAATATACTCTTTGCTCCGGTTATGTCATAAAGGGCGAGACCTTAGAGGAAACAATTGCACGGGAGGTCAGGGAGGAAACGGGGCGCACGGTAAAAAAATGCGAATATGTAGACAGCTATTATTACCCGCCCAAAGGACTTATAATGCCGGGATTTATTGCCTATGTTTATGAAGAATTGCAGCCGTCCTGTACGTCAAAGGAGGTAGACGAATTGCTGTGGGTCGAGCTTGACAAGGCGGCGGACATGGTGCTC
>CAMWLD010000225.1 GCA_947175005.1 uncultured Ruminococcus sp.
CAGCCGCTTAAAAGCTGCTTGATATGCTTAATAATGTTGCCGCTCTCCAAACGGAGGGCGGCAATTTTTTTCCGTAAAAACTGTATTAAAATTATTCTTCCGCCGCAGGGCAGCTGTACATACTGCCGAACTTTTTCACATTTTGCGAAAATTAACAAAAAATACACCAAAAGATTGTTGAAAAATGCTATAATTTTTTTTGAGAAATATGAGAAATTTTCCCCCTCTCGGTTGTATTATATATAGGACTTGCCGATCTGCTGTAGAAGGCAGGAGCGTTATTGATCTATAGTGCAAGGATATATCGGGGCAGGCATTGAGGGGTGTTTCGGCAGGGGCTTCGTTTCCTGCCTCTTGCCTCCTGCTTCTTGCTTCAAGCTGCACCGGGAAATATGATGATAAAGGAGAAAAACCGCAAAATGCATTCGGCTTCAAACGGTACCTTTGATGACGAATACATCGGATATTTGCTTGACACCTACTCGGATATGCTGATCAAGCTGTGCTACTCCTATGTCCGATCGGTGCACGACGCCGAGGACGCTGCACAGGAGGTTTTCCTCGAGATAATCAAGCGAAAACCTGTTTTTGACGACAGCGAGCACGAAAAAGCCTGGCTTATGCGCACGGCTATCAACAAATGCAAAAATCACCTTAAATCGAGTTGGGTGAATAAATTCAAGCTGTCGGATGATTTGTCGGCAGATGTTCCCGAGGCGGCGGAGGACCCTTTCGGAAGCTTCGGGAACGGAACGGACGGCATTTCGCAGGACGACAGGCGGCATATTCTGGAGGCGGTCATGGGGCTGCCCGAGAAATACCGCACGGTTATTCATATGTACTACTACCAAGGCTTGTCCATAAACGAAATTGCCGAAATAAAACAGATCAGCCCCTCCACCGCAGGCACGCACCTGGCGAGAGGGAGGGCGCTGCTGGGAAAAAAACTGGGAGGAGACTTTTATGGCTGATTTTTCAGATAAATACCGCAAAGCTCTTGACAGTCTGGATATCTCTCCCGACTTCAAGGAGCGCACGGCGGCTAAGATGATCGCTTTGAGAGATATGGTCGAATCGACCGCCGAAAATACGGGGCTCGAAAAGGCGGGCAATATTATTCTGATGAATGATAACATGAGCCGCAAAAAGAAAATGCGGCGGATGATGTACACTGTGGGGGCTATTGCTGCCTGCGCTGCGGTGTGCATGGGTGTTGTATTCTCGGGAGTGCTTGACGGGGATAAGAATGTTATTAGATACGAGGAGAGCGAAACGACTGTCCCCGAGCAGACGGATGTTCTGCCGAATGAAGAGCCTGTGGAAGAGGTTTCCGAGACCGTAGGCGGAGAGGAAACGGCGAGCAATGAAGAAATATTCGATGATGATGTGATCTATGCGGAGACGAGTGAGATCGTTGTAACGGAGGTTCCCGAAGAAGAGGAAATGCCGATAGAAACCCGGGGCAATATTGTTACCGAGGCCAATGCAGACAAGCCTGTTGTTACAATGACTGCGCCTATGGTCACGGAAGTGCCGGTCACCGAAGTACCGGTCACACAAGTTCCTGTGACCGAAGCGCCTGTCGGGGGTGCAGTGCAGAATGCGGGCACGGAAAAGCCTGTAACAACGTCAGCAGCGGCAAAAACAGTGCCGACAGTGACAACAACGTCTCCGGAGGGTCAGGCAATTACCGAGGCGCTACCTACGGAGGCGGCGGAATATGTTGCGCCTGTGGGGACGAATATTTCAGATGAGGTTATTGACGATGCGGAAGTTATTACGGAGAATCACACTCCCGCAGTGTCTCCCGAGGGGGCAGAGAATGACGAGGCTGCCGGGGATTATGATTATGACGAGATTGCAGAAGAAGCCCCGACAGCTGCGACGCCCGTGACCTCGGACAATGGGTCTGCGCCGACATTCAATGACCCTGCATTCAGCTACAGCGGTGCTGTGGGATATGATTTTTCGGCTTATGATGAGGCGAAGAAGTTCGACAAGAAAAACACCTATGCCACGATTACGCCTTTGTTTGAGGAATACGACGAGAAGAACGGGAAGATCGTTTCCTATAATACGGCGGAGGTAAGAGGGACTGTAAAAATGCGTGAGCTTATAAGTGCGGCGGCTTTATATGCCGAGGACGGCACTTGGGAGGCTGTAGCTGCTCCCCCTGAAAATTCGAGGTATATCATAGATTTTGCGGACGAGGACGGCAATTCCCTAAGGGGCTATGCGGGGGACGGGTTTATATGCTATGCGGTAGCCGATATGAAAGGCAATGAACCTGTTAATGAAGTGGTTTACTGTTATTTCAAGCTGACCGAAAAGGAAAGCAAGCGGCTGGAAAAGCTGCTTTACGGGTATGTGGATTAATTTCAAGGAGGTATACATTATGAATAACAAAAAGATGATCGCCGCATTGACGGCAGCGGTTTTATGCACGGGAATGTTCTGCTTTCCCGCAAGCGCAAAGGTGGATATGGACGATCTGCCCACTCCCATTTCGGGGGATAAAAATATAGTGACATTTCAGCGCACACGCCCTGTACTGGAATGGGGCGGAGCAGATACGGTATACAACAGGGGCAGCCGTTTCCGCCGACATCTGGAATGGTCGGAGGTGGACGGGGCGCTGTTCTACCGTGTTTACTCAAAGGCAAAGTCGGAGAAGAATTATTCGCTGGCGTATGAGACCTTTGACACAAGCGTTTTGGTTGAATATTACGAGGACACTTATTTCAAGGTGCAGGCGGTGACCTACAGTGCAAGCGACAAGCAGTATAAGAGCCTTATGTCAAAGGCGGTGAAGTTCAAGGCGACAGAGCCTAAGAAGCGTGAACCGATAATGCCTATATCGCCTTATGATGACGGCGTTTATGCCTACGAGGGGTCAGCGGATGACGGTGATGAAATAATCATCGATCCGGTTATGGAGGAGGCGGAGGCTGTCAGCTTCAATTCGCCTGTAATGCCCGTTCCTGCTCCTTCGGGCGGGGCTGTTGCCGTTACAGATCCGCAAAAAAATAACACAGAGGAATACGGTCACGCTCCCGAAAGCGGTTTCAAAAAAGCCGGTCTTGACCCTGTTTCCACATTTTCGGTGGACGTGGACACTGCCTCTTACACCAATGTAAGGCGAATGATAAATGACGGACAGCGTGTGCCCGAAGAGGCGGTAAGGGTGGAGGAATTTATAAATTATTTCGATTATGATTATCCTGTCCCCGAGAATGACGAGAATGTGAGCGTTTACACGGAGCTTGCGCCCTGCCCCTGGAATGATAATGCGCTGCTTATGATGACGGGAGTAAAAGCGAAGAATGCAGAGACGACCCCTCGGTCAAATTTTGTATTTCTGATAGACGTGAGCGGTTCAATGTATTCGGAGGATAAGCTGCCTTTGGCTGTGGAGAGCATTAACATGCTGACTAAGACCCTTACGCAAAATGACAGGATTTCAATAGTCACATACTCGGGAGAAGAGCGGGTAGTGCTGGCGGGGGGCAACGGCAAAATGAGGCAAGCCGTATCCGTTTTGACGAATATACTGGAGGCGGACGGCGTTACCAACGGGGAAAGCGGCATGAAAGCAGCGTATGAGCTGGCGGAAAAATACTACATAGAGGGGGGCAACAACCGCATTATCCTTATGACGGACGGCGACCTTAATGTGGGGATTCAGAGCGAGGACGAACTGAAAGAATTCATTTCCGAAAAGCGGGAGAGCGGGGTATATTTCACTGTTTTGGGCTTTGGGGACGGCAACATCAAGGACAACAAAATGGAAGCTTTGGCGGACAACGGCAACGGCAGCTATCATTACATAGACATTCCCGAGGAGGCGCAGAGGGTGCTTGTGGACGAGCGGGAAAGCACGCTGTTCACGCAGGCGTGCGACGTGAAGATACAGGTGGAGTTTAACCCTGCGGCGGTTGGCAGCTATAGGCTTATCGGGTATGACAACAGACGGCTCAATAATGAGGATTTCACTGACGACAGCAAGGACGCGGGAGAAATGGGAGCGGGACAGAATGTGACGGCTTTGTACGAGATAATTCCCGCAAAGGGGCTTACGAGTGCGCTTAAATATCAGAAGCCTGTTCCGGGAAGTGCAAAGGAGCTTGCGACGGTAAAGGTACGGTATAAGAAGCCCGGGGAGGGCACTTCACGGGAGATAGAGGCGGTTGTAGACAGCACTCCGGGAGAGGCAAGCGAAAATTTACTGCGTGCGGCTTCGGCGGCGGTGTTCGGAATGGTGCTCGCTGACAGTGAGTACAAGGGAAATGCCGATCTGTACAGCGTTATGGAAATGCAGTCGGCTTTGTACAGCAGGAAAAAGGATAAGGAATTCGGGGAGATGATCGAGAAATATGTTTCGCTTTACGGGGATATTGATAAGGAATCGGACGAAGATGAATAAGTAAAAAATTGCCGCCCTCCGTTTGGAGAGCGGCAATGTTATTTATGCAGCTTTTAAGCGGCTA
>CAMWLD010000226.1 GCA_947175005.1 uncultured Ruminococcus sp.
AAATAGCGCTCACCACGCAGCCTGTGGCAATGATGATTGCAAATATAGGCGATAAAAAATATTCGCTGACGCTGGATAACAACAAGCTTATTGAAATATCCTCGGGAGTTTTCGAGAGAATTGCAGAGCCGATAAGAAAAGCTTTAAGAGACAGCCGCTGTCGGATAGAGGATATTGATGAAATTATTTTGGTGGGCGGCTCCTGCAAAATGCCAACGGTAAGGGCGTTTATTGAGAAGATAACGGGAAAGACTCCATGCACGGATATTGATCCGGACACGGCTATAGCTGTGGGTGCGGGAATTTTTGCGGGAATAAAGGACAGGAACGATAAGCTGAAGGATATTATCCTGACGGACATATGTCCGTTTTCCTTGGGCACAAACGTGCTTGACAGGTCAAACGAAGAGGTCATGAGCTTTATTATCGAGAGAAATTCACCTCTGCCCACAAGCAGAGAAGAAACCTACTGCGCCGCTTCTAACGGACAGACTGCGTCAAAATTCAATTTTTATCAGGGAGAAAGCAGGATACCGGCGAAAAATCTTTACCTGGGGGAGCTGGAGGTCATGCACCCTGCTGCACAGAAGCATGAGCCGACCTGCCGTGTGCGGATGACCTATGACATCAACGGCATACTGGTGGTGGACGTTACGACGCTTGCGAACGACAAGCATTACAGCAAGGTTATTTTAAGCAAGGGCAGCGCTATGAGCGAAACCGAGGTGCAAAGCTGCATAAAGCGAATGGAGAAGCTGAAAATATGCCCTGCCGACAAGGAGGAAAACCGCCTGCTTATTGCCCGTGCGGAAAGAATGTTTGAGGAATCCTTCGGGGTGGAAAGGGAGATGATCTCCGATTTTTTAAGCTGCTTTAATGCAGCGCTCAAATCGCAGAACAACCACAGTATCAGAACGGAATATGAAAAGCTTAGCGGATTTTTGGACAGGCTGGAGGAAAATTATTAAGTGTATCTTTATCTCGGTTTGCGGCGGCAGAAAATTGCTTCATAAGGGATTTTGACAAAGCGTAAAATTTTGCTTGCGAAAATATATGAAAGGATCTGCGGGATATGTGGGAAATACTGGGCATTGAACCCACAAGGGACATAAAGAAAATAAAATCGGCATATGCAAGGCTTGCAAAGCAGTATAACCCTGAAGAAAAGCCCGAAGAATTCAAGCAGATCTTTGACGCTTACAAGGCGGCTTGCATTTATGCAAAAAGCACGGAGAAAAGTTTTTCGCGAAAAGAAAGTAAGAAGCATGAGGACAATAAGACAGAGTTCATATCTCTGTCGAAAAATCCTGCAATGACAGATGTGGGCGGGAAAAAAGATACATCAGCCGAGAACGCTGATAACGATGCTAACGTTGCTAACGCGGCACAAGAGTATGATTTTTCGATGGTCAACATCGAAAAAAATGTATATCGAAATGAAAGCGCGACAACGGAAAAATTTGATTTCGGCAGCATAGACCCGAATTTCAGCGACCTGAACGGTACTGACAGGACAAGCAGTCTGCGGATATATCTGATACGCAGGCTAAAGAAAATTTTTGACAGCCGCAGAGAGGCGGATATCAAAACATGGCAAAGCTTTTTTTACGATACTTATTTTGACGAACTGGTTTTTGATGTGGATTTTCGCTTGCAGGCAAGGGAGGTATTTTTTCACCGTCATCTCCCTCACCTGACGGCAAAGCTTGTTGCGGAAAAATTCGGGGCGGGCACGCAGTATATAGACGAGGGCCGCAATCGGTATACAGTGATAATTTCCGACGGCAGATACAGGAATGATATGTATGTTAGGAATGATACGCCAAAGAAGCAGCATTCCGATAAAAAGAGCAAGGCCGATATTCTGATAACCGTTATTATTATTGCGGCAGCGGTAATGATTTTCTGGTTTCCCGTGATCGGCTTTTTTGCGGAGAATCCCGATGATCTGACATCTCACTCATATACGGCTGAAACTACGGTCTCTCCGTTTTTTATTACTCTGCCTCCCTATAAAGAGGGGGACGACATTAACGAATATTTTTTAGGCGCGGCTGCGGCGGCTGCCGAGGAAAAAACCTATGACGAGGATTTCCTTTACAAAGGCTGCAAGGGCACATGGCTGTTCGATTTGGGATATGTGAAATTTTATGAGGATATGGGGGCGGAGATGAGTTTTAACGGCGAAATTTCAAGCGGCACCGTAACTGTCTCGGCAGCGCCGAAAGGGGCTGTTCTGTATATGGTTTTCCGCTGCGAAAATGAAGCGGCGGACGGTATGTTTTTTACGGCGCATATTATTTCCACCGAGGGTAAGAGGCTTATATGCACCGATCGGGACGGGAATGAATATACGGGAATGCATGAATAGAGATACCGCGGTCGGACGGTTTTAATGTTCGGGTGATGAAAGGAGAGGCGGGATATGTGGGAAATACTGGGCATAAGTCCAACAAGTGACATAAAGGAAATAAAATCGGCGTATGCAAGGCTTGCAAAGCAGTTTAATCCGGAGGAAAAGCCCGAGGAATTCAAGCGGATATTTGACGCTTACAAGGCGGCTTGCAGGTATGCAAGGTATGCAAGAAATGGGGGAAACGATTCCGACAACAAGGAAAGCAATACGAATTTCACTGCTTCGGAAGAGAATGCGGACACTGACGGGAAATTCGATTTTTCGGCAGTCGATCGGTCGGATACCGCAGATTCCAAGGCTTCCGGCGATTCTGCCGACGGGTTTGATTTTTCGGGAATAAATACGGACAATATCGGCAGGACGGAGCTTTCAAGGGACGAAAAAAGGAGGCTGCTGCTGAAAAATATGCGGGAAATAATATCGGATGAGAGCAGCCGCAATAATACGGAAATGTGGCTGGATTTTTTTGTCCGTGAAGAGCTTGATGATTTTATTTACGAGCCGCAGTTCCGCAAGGGGGCGGCGGATATTCTTTTCGGAATGCTGTTTTCCCACGAGGCGGCTCTGACGATCGCCAGCGGCTTCGGGCGGGGGTCGGGTGTTGCACCGGTAAATTATCAATGGGAGGTCATTATTTCCGTGGGAGGACACAAATCTCCATACAGATACAGCAAGCCTGTGACCTTTGTAAACTCCAAACTCAAAAAGATACTCATAATAATCTATATTGCGGTATGCCTTGGCTTTGTCGGAATGATTGCGGCTTTTCTGATCTGGGCCTATACTTCAAAGCATTAAAGAAATCGCCCAATACAGGCGTTTCGGGGCACTTCACCCAGTTGTCTCATCAACATTAAAATCAGATTAAAATTACATTAGAATTCAATAATCCGCTGGACATTTTCGGAAAAATATGGTATAATATTATTCGGAGACAGGGTACAAATAAAATTAGCACTCCGGCTCTTAGAGTGCTAAAATTTACAGAAATTCAATTATATAATAATCAAATATTCACAACTAAACCGTATAATAAAAAGCAAGGAGATCGAAACAAGAAGCACATCTTGCTTCTTGCCTCCGATCCTCCTGCCTCCAGTAGTGGAGATGACGGGAATCGAACCCGTGTCCGAAAACCTATTCACAAGACTTTCTTCGAGCGCAGTCTGTCATTTGCATTCCCTCAAAGCCCCGCAGACAGACACGCTGAGCTTATCGGTAACCTGTAATACATCACAGACTTACAGGTTTGGGTCTGTGACGTTCACCGCTTAATCGGCGCCCGTGTCAAAGCCGCGGTACTCTTCGGACGGACGAGCAGTGCGCTTAGGCAGCTGCTAATTCAAAATTATCGTTGTCGTCTAATTTTAAAACGAGTGCGGGTTAAAGAGATCAGCACCGTCCTCTGCTCGCTTATCCTGCTTCAAAGTCCCCGTCGAAGCCTTTACATCCCCATGTTTTACGGGGTTTTCAAAAACTATCGTGCGATAGCAATGCTATCGCAAACGTTCCTTTAATGCACGCTCGATATCACGGTTTGCAGCCTTTGCAGCCATCTCGTCACGCTTATCATGCAGCTTCTTGCCCTTGCACAGTCCCACTTGGACCTTGACCCTCGAACCCTTGAAATAAAGGGAAATGGGGATAAGGGTGAGACCCTCCTGCTTGAGTGTGCCGTAAAGCTTTGAGATCTCCTTTTTATGAAGCAGCAGCCTCCGCACACGCATAGGGTCACGGTTAAAGATATTGCCGTGGTCATAGGGGGAAATGTGCATTCCCTTTACCCAAAGCTCGCCGTTGTCGATGCTGCACCAGGCGTCTTTGAGGTTTACGCCGCCCCCTCGAATGGCTTTGACCTCCGTGCCCACAAGCTCAATACCCGCTTCATAGCTTTCGAGAATAAAGTAATCGTGCCGTGCCTTGCGGTTTTCGGCGATAGTTTTAAAGTTTTTCTTTTCGGCAGAACCCAAGGCACTCCCCTCCTGTTTTTGAAAATCCGTGATTTACATTATATCACTTATTTTCGCC
>CAMWLD010000227.1 GCA_947175005.1 uncultured Ruminococcus sp.
TTCGGAAATAAAACAATAAAATGTAAATTTTTTGTTAAATTTAAATGTTTATAAAAACTTGCCGTTTTCTTCTTGACATTTTTGCAATTTTATATTATTATATTAATAGGCAGTTTTTTTTGAGGTATTCCGACAAAGGAGTATTTCATAAATTGTGCAGGTTTGAAACCGTTATTTAATGCCAAAATTTTAAAAACGATCGAGGGATTTTTATAATGAAGATTTCAAAGAAGCTTATTTCGTGTTTGCTTGCAATGGTAATGTCTGTGGGGCTGTTTGCCGGCTGTTCGGATGAAGATGCGGCTGCTGACGAATATACCGGGGTACTTACCAAGATCAGGCTGGGTATGCCTATGGCAAAGGTCATAAAGCTTAATTCCGGAGTTGAGATGTATTACGACAGCGACACGGTGCTTTGGTGCATCAACCCCGACACCGATCTTATGGAGCTTCAGGCGGTCGTACCCGCCGATGACGGCTTTTATAACGTTGACGAGTCGCTTATTACCTATAATTTCCGCGGCAAGGACGAGGACAGCTATCTGACGGGCTATACCGAGGAGGTCACCTGTATGATCGACAGGGAGACCGCCACAAAATATTACGAGGACAAAAAGGCAAGGCTTATGACAAAATACGGCTGCAAGGATGAATCCGCCTCTTCGACCATTACCGGTACGGAAGATGTCGATCTTACCCTTGATTATCAGACAAAGCTTACTATGTCCAGCTTTGACCTGGTTCTCACCATGCGCCTTACATATGATACCGTAAACGGCGTTGACGGCTATTATGCTACTTATTACAGCATTGATGTCAATGAGCTGCGGAACAAATCCGCCGTTCCCGATTCGGGTTCTTCCAAGGATTGACTTGTGAATATCAAATACAATAAAAACCGCTCGGAAGCTTTTCCGGGCGGTTTTTAAATTTTGCACATATACAATTTTTTTTGCGCATATTATGTAATTTTTATTTTATCAGATCAGCAAATGTATAGCTTTTAAGCTTATCGGTAACAATCTCGTTAATTTCCCGATAAACATTTTGGTAAGCGCAGCAGCCCTTTGCGTCCCGTGTGCAGACAAAATCCTCCTCATGGCAGCGGTTAAGGTAATATTCCCCCTCAACGCATTCAATAACATCAAACAGGCTTATGCTGTCGGGGGATTTGGCAAGCTCATACCCTCCCTGCATTCCCTTAAAGGATCTCACAAGCTCCCCCGAAACCAGCTTGCGCAGTATTTTCAGGGAAAATCGCAGACTAACTCCTGTTTTTTCGGATATGTTTTTGGCGTCAATGCGTTTTCCCTCCGACGCCAGACAGCCGATTATGCGCACCGCATAATCCGATTCCAATGTAAGGCACATAGGTTGCACAGTCCTCTCTGAATGGGTAAAAACAATAAACTTAAACTATCAGTCAAGGAAATCCTTGACTTTTTTGCTTCTGCTGGGGTGACGAAGCTTGCGGAGCGCCTTTGCCTCGATCTGCCTGATACGCTCCCGTGTCACGTCAAATTCCTTGCCGACTTCCTCCAGCGTTCTTGACCGTCCGTCCTCCAGGCCGAAACGCAGTCTGAGAACCTTTTCCTCCCTTTCCGTAAGGGTGGAAAGCACCTCGCCCAGCTTCTCTTTAAGCAGAATGAGAGAAGCAGCGTCCGCAGGGGCGGGAGCGTCGTCGTCGGGGATAAAGTCCCCCAAGTGGCTGTCCTCCTCCTCGCCTATGGGCGTTTCCAGGGAAACGGGGTCCTGTGCGATACGCATTATTTCACGCACCCGCTCCACGGGAATGTTCAGCAGCTCGGAAATTTCCTCGGGAGAGGGGTCTCTGCCGTTCTGATGAAGCAGCTGGCTGGAAGCCTTTTTCACCTTTGTAATGGTCTCCACCATATGCACGGGGATTCTTATAGTCCTTGCCTGGTCGGCAATTGCCCTTGTTATAGCCTGCCTTATCCACCATGTGGCGTATGTGGAGAATTTGAACCCCTTAGTGTGGTCAAATTTTTCCACAGCCTTTATAAGTCCTAAATTTCCCTCCTGAATAAGGTCAAGGAACTGCATACCTCTGCCCACATATCTCTTTGCAATGGACACCACCAGCCTTAAATTCGCCTCTGAAAGCCTCTTCTTCGCCTTGGGGTCGCCCTGCGCCATACGCCCTGCCAGCTCGATCTCCTCCTCGGCGGTCAGCAGGGGAACACGGCCTATTTCTTTAAGGTAAATTTTCACAGGGTCGTCAATTGCAACGCCCTCTGCGGAAAGGCTCATTTCCAGATCGTCCTGCAAATTTATGTCTGTAATGTCAAGCTCCTTTTCTGCATCAAAGTCCTCAATAATGTCAATGTTCAGATTCTGGCAGTTATCGTAAAAGGAATCAATCAGGTCCGCGTCCAGGTCAAGCTTTTCCATAACGTCGTTTATCTCGGTCGTGGTGAGCCTGCCCGCAGCCCTGCCGTGTTCCATAAGCGTTTCGATAGCTTTTTCATTGCTCATTTTTTGCACCGTCCTTTTAATTTATGGTCTCCATTTGTGGAGAACCCGTTTTTACGGGAATTTCTCTTATTAGCCTTGATATTTTTATCCGTTTTTTCTGCTTCTAAGCCTTGCGGCAAAGGCAGCAAAATCCTCCTCGGACATTTCACCCGGAGAGGGTACGGAGATCTTTTTTCTGTGTTCGGTGAGGGTTCTTATGAAATCCTCGGCCGCTTCTCTGTTCATGTCAATTTTTGATGATTCCGATATAATTGTGAATATTTTGCCCATTTCATCGGGGGAAAATTCACTGTTTAGTGACGAAATGTTAAAATCTTGCGATTTTTCCATATTTTCGGTTAATTTTTTGTAAACTTTTCTGTGAAATTCTGTTACAAAGTCCTCGAGTGAAAGCCGTGAGAATATATATTTCCTGTCATCGGGGTGCATATCAAGATATGCGATAATGCCCTGCTCCGCACGGTATTCCCTTGGGAATCTTGCCGCCTGCGGGTCTTCTTTCCGCCTGTCGGCAAAGCTTCGCACATTGCTCCACTCCTGTTTGTTTCGGACATTTTTCTGTTTCCTGATGACGGAATTTACCTGCGCCTCTATTGCGTCCTTTGAAACCCCCTGCTCCGCAGCCAACTTTGATATGTACACGCTCCGCTCTACAGGAGAGGATATTTTCACCAGCACGTCAATGCACCGTTTAAGGTAATCCACTCGCCCGGTGTCCGTGTCCATATCAAGCCCCGCCTTGCATTTGTTAAGCTCGAAATTGACCGCCCCGTCGGAGTTGTCAAGCAGTTGCTTGAACCGCCCCGCTCCGAATTTTTTTATAAATTCGTCCGGGTCCTTCGCTCCCTCCATTTTGATGATCTTTGTCTTTACACCCGCCTCACCAAGCAGATTTATCGCCTTGTGAGTGGCATTCTGCCCTGCGCCGTCGCTGTCGTAGGCGATTATCACCTCGTCCGCATACTGCGCCATAAGCCGCGCCTGTTCGGGGGTCAGCGCCGTGCCCAGCGTTGCCACCACATTCTCAAAGCCCGCCTGATTTACGGCGATAACGTCCATATACCCCTCCGCCAGTATCAGCCGCCGCTCCGAGGAACGTTTGGCGAAATTCAGCGAAAACAGGTTTCGGCTTTTCTTGAACACGGGCGTGTCGGCGGAATTGAGGTATTTCGGCCCGTCCCCGTCAATGACCCTGCCGCCGAATGCTATAACATTCCCTCGCAGGTCAATTATAGGGAACATCACCCTGTCTCTGAAGCTGTCGTAAAGCCCGCCCTTTTGCCCCTGCCTTGCAAGGTTTGCGGCGATTATCTCATTTTCCTTGAAGCCTTGCGATTTTAAATGATCCGTAAGATTCTGCCAGCCGCCCGGGGCATATCCCAAGCCGTATTTGGTAATAGTGCCGGGGGACAGCCCTCTCGACCCGAAATAAAGCCTGCCCTTTTCCCCCGCAGCCTCTTTTGTAAGCACGTGATTAAAGTACCTTGCAGCAGTGCGGTTCATTTCCAGTATCCTTGTCTTTAATGCGGAAAGATCGTTATTTTTCGCGTCCTCAGGCATGGTCATTCCCGCCCGCTCCGCTAAAAATTTCAAAGCCTCTATGTACTCCAGATTTTCCGCTTTCATAACAAGGGTTATCACATCGCCCCCCGCCCCGCAGCCGAAGCAGTGGAAAAACTGCTTGCCTACGTTAATATGGCAGGAGGGGCTTTTTTCCGAATGGAACGGACACAGGCACACATAGTCCCTGCTGCTGCGTTTCAGCGAAGCATAGCTTGTCATTACCTGCTCAATGGGATTGTTTATTTTAAGGCTTTCTATGAAATCCTCCGGAATAGCCATTTGTTCACCTGCCTTTGGGAAAATGCCGGTTTTTTTATGAATGCCAGCCCTTGGGGACGAAAATTTCCTTGAAAATATTTATGGCATAATCAT
>CAMWLD010000228.1 GCA_947175005.1 uncultured Ruminococcus sp.
CAATCGGGACATATCCATTTATCCCCTGTATTTTTTATAATTGGTGCTTCCTGATTAATTAATGCGGTTTTGGATTGTTCGGGTGATAACTTTTTTATATTATTGGTATTATCGTCAGAATTAGCAGAATGTGATTCCATGGCTTTAACTATGGTTTTATTGTTTCTTTGCAAGTGCAAAAGAATCGACTCTGATATTGATGATAATGCAATAACAAGAAATAACTCCAATACGCCTGCCGAAATAAGAATAGCCTTCGCCGCTGTCCTGCCGGCTATTATTCCACCTCGTAAAGATGCCTCTATTTGAATATTGTATGCATCGCCTCCGACATATTCATGGTAGCCCTCATTACTATAAGAATATGTATTAATTTTTTTTGGGGGAACTGGCAAAAATATTCCCACTGCTATCAAAGCAAGAGAAGTTATTATCCCTAAAATTTTAATTCCTTGTCCCATATCGGTATCCTCCGTAATTTGTTTTATTAATTATTTGCAGAATTGTTCTTTTACATTATTTAATGCACTTTGTATGTCCTCTATGGACTTTTCTTCATCACCATGATAATGAAATGGTTGTGCAAGTACTGTCCACTGTACAGCAGATTCTATATCGCTATCGCTCCAGTCTAAAATATATGAACCGGATATATCTTTACGTGCCTCCATCCATGCAGAAAGATATATCATTGCTTCTGTTTCTTCATCTGACAATTCCCTTGACAAAGGTATGCCGAATATCTCTGAAATTCTACATTGCCTATCAAGTTTGCTGTATGCTTTATTAAAGGAATCCTCCCAATCCTCTAAAACAATAACATTTCCTACTTTCTCATTGTCTAACACATATTGCGAGCTTTTAAAGAGCCAAACTGTAAATCCTGCTGCTATTATTGCTGCAAACAATATGAGTATTAATAAAACTTTGAAAATTATGGGAATTTTTTTTGATTTTATAACTGTCGCATTGTCAATTGATGTTTCATCAGATATTTGAATGTCAACCAAATCCATTCCGCATTTAGGACAAATCTTTGCCTTACCGGAAATTTTCTTCCCGCATTCCGGGCATTTTATCATTGTTGTCATATACTTTCTCCTTTTTGGGCATATATAAATGATAAATTAATTATACTATAATTATACATATAAATTGCTAAATTTCTGTAAATTATTTCAATTTTTTAAATTTTCCCATTCCCCGTACCTTTCGGCAAGCTCGGTCATTTTCGCGACAATATCCTTATTCCAATGAATAAGGCTTGTAATTTTATCGCATGGAAATTCCCTGCAAACGCCGCAAAACCGAGCGTTATGCTCTCTCGCACAGGCGTGCACCCTGCACCGTCCCGATTCAGTCCATTCCGGCACGTATCCGTCAGCCTCAATGCAGCCCTTGCATATTCCCCTTTTCTTTTTTTCGCACCCCTCGCAGCATTCGCCGCAGGCGGTTATCTTGGTAAAATCTATCAGACCCGTCATTTTGTTTTGTATAAACTCCTTGGAAAATTTTATAATACGATCTTCCCTAAATTCAAAATAAGCACAGCGCACAAAAACAACAGTGAAATGCCGAGATACAGATAATCCCTGCCCCCCGACACAAGAGTTTTCAGCTTTGTTCTGCCCTCGCCTCCGTGGTAGCAACGGCATTCCATAGCCACAGCCAGTTCCTCCGCACGTCTGAACGAGGAAACGAAAAGCGGTATAAGAATGGGGATAAGAGCCTTTGCCCTCTGCAAAAGCGTGCCGCTGTCCAGATCGGCTCCCCTGGCTTTTTGTGCGGACATTATCTTGTCGGTCTCCTCAATGAGCGTGGGAATGAAACGCAGAGCAATTGTCATCATCATGGCAAGCTCGTGAACGGGAAATTTTACCTTTTCCAGCGGCTTTAACATCTGCTCAATGGCGTCTGTCAGCACAATTGGCGAGGTAGTGTATGTCAGCAGTGACGATCCGCAGATAAGGGCTATCAGGCGAATTATCATATACCCCGAGGTTATCAGTCCGTTATCTGTTATGTGTATACCCAAAAATTCAACCACTGTTACACCGTCTATGAAAAAAATATTAAGAACAGACGTGAAAATAATTACAGGAACGATCGGCTTCATACTCCGCAGCAGCAGCTTTGGAGAAAGCTTTGAAACAGCGAACGTCAATATGAAAAACACCAGCGCACAAATAAGAGGCAGCAGCCCGTCCGCCGCAAAAAGCATTATAATAAATACCGCCGTTATCACTATCTTGAACCGTGCGTCCATTTTATGCACAGACGAATCTCCGGGGAAATACTGCCCTATAGTAATATCTTTAAGCATTTACACTGCCTCCTTTTTTGTCCCGGACATATTCCTCAATGGTTTTAAGCGCAAAATCCACCGTGTAAACGTCCGTGCGAATGTCAATGCCCTTTGCTTTGAGCAGTGAAAATATCCTTGTTATACTGGGCACATCAAGCCCTATCCCCGAAATTTCCTCCGCCCGCTTGAACACCTCGGGCGGCGTGTCGAAGCAGAAAACTTCACCCTTGTTCATTACAAGAATTTTCTCCGCAAACCGTGCCATATCCTCCATGGAGTGGGAGACCAGCAGCACTGTTGCCCCAGTGCGTTCCCGATATTCCTTTATCTGCGCTAATATCATCTCCCGACCCATAGGGTCAAGTCCCGCTGTAGGCTCGTCCAGTATAAGCACCTTCGGGCGCATTGCCATTACCCCCGCCACCGCAACACGCCGCTTCTGCCCTCCAGAAAGCTCAAAGGGGGATTTATTCAGCAGCTCGCCTCCAAGCCCTACCAGCGCCGCCGTTTCCATAACTCTGTCCTTTATCTCACTCTCCGAAAGCCCCATATTACGAGGCCCGAAAGAAATGTCCTTGAAAACGGTTTCCTCAAATATCTGATATTCGGGATATTGAAATACCAGTCCCACCTTAAAGCGTATATCCCGCAGATTAACGCCCTTTTCCCAAATATCCTTACCCTCGACAATCACCTTTCCCGAGGTAGGCTTTATAAGCCCGTTCAAATGCTGGATAAGGGTGGATTTTCCCGAGCCTGTATGCCCGATTATCCCCACAAGCTCGCCCTGCTCTATTTCAAGGCTTACACCCTTTACCGCCGTTTTCTCAAAGGGCGTGCCCTCGCTGTATGTGTAGGTCAGTTTTTCTGTTTTAATTACTGCCATATTTTTCCTCCGTTTATATCGGTGAAGTCCGATCAATCGGTACTTCCCATATTTTTACCCCGGCATTTTTATTGTCTGAAGCTTAAATTTTTTTCGGGAAATCCGTTACAGCACTCTGAAAAACCCTGCCTTATATTTTCATAACAAATCTCCCCCTCTGTCATTTCCCAAAGCTCGGGACATTTGCTGTAAGTTTCCGCCCCCATACAGGAAAGCGTTTCCCGCCAGTCCTCCCCTGTCTGCCCCATGCCGTGTGCGAAAATATATGTCATTTTTTGAAAATTCTCCCGCCTAAGTTTCCGTACTTGTCGTACAAACCGCTGTACACTCCCATATGTCTGTCATACTCATCAAACCATTGTACCACTGCACATTTCTCGCCTGATGCCTCGGAAATTTTTACGGCATCCGAAACAGCGCTTTCCGCCGATCTGTAAACTTTCGAGTTTAATGCTTTATCATTTTCACTGTCGTCCCTTATATCATAAGTTATCAGATCATTCTTCCAAGATTGTATACGATATGTCCGGGGTTTTTCCGTGATAATAACAAATGCGTTTTCGCCGTGTCTGCCGCAGGGCGGGTATCCGTCGTTAAATCCCTTGTTCTCGTATACAACAATACCGTCCTGTATAACAGCATATCTTTTATAAACAAGCAGAACATAGCTGTTAGTAAACATACAGCTTTTATCTACATCAAGCATTTCTTCAAATGAACAAAGATACGAAAATTTTACACGGGAATGAAAAAAATAATTTCTGTCGCAAGGTGTAAATATGTCTGTCCTGCTTTCGGGATAATCATAATATTCCATATAAATTTCCTTTCCTTAATAAAGTAATGTTGTTATACTGCATTATGTATTTGCAGCCTTTACCTTTCCCCTCAGCAAAAATATGCACACCACATTTACTAAAGGCATAGCGCATAATATCCCATAAAGCACCGTGTTCCTGCCCTGCAATATCCCCGCCGCCGACAGCCTCTTTACCGCAAATTCCCCGAAAAGCACCGCAAACAGATGAAGCACGCAGAATGCCCCGCCCCATATCACCATGCTTGCCAGCATAGGCAGCAGTTCTGCGATCACCCTTACCCCCACCACGACCGTGTACACAGGGATAGCCACAATAGCAATTATCAACCCCATTCCCAGTGTCAACAGGGTCAGCAGAATGAACGTTATAATAACTGCGCCCAAGTTTACAGTCAGCGCCCCCACAGCATATAC
>CAMWLD010000229.1 GCA_947175005.1 uncultured Ruminococcus sp.
TCACCTTTAGAATTTCTTTCCAACTTTTGTGTTCAATATCATTGACAAACCTACAATTACAAAAGATGTTTTAACCGCTGCTGTATACCTTTCACTTAAAACGCACTTTCATTCAGCAGTCGCTGCTTCTTATCCCAAAGCTTCTGAGACAGGTCAACATAATACTCATGAGGATTTTCAAATCTCTTTACCTCGTCCCAAAGGGTGTCAAGCTGCTTTGCGCAGTATTCCCTTATCTCGGTTGCAGAGGGAGACTCGTACACACAGTTTCCCTTGTCGAATATATTCACCAAAAGCTTCCTTGCATTAAAATCCGTCACCGTCTTTTTCTTGTAAGGGTGCTCGGGGTCAAAAATGGTGTAAGGCCTCGTATCGTCGACTTCCTCCCCGTAGCAGGTGATAAGATCGGCAATAGCCTTTCCCGTGGAATTATCGTAAAATCTCCAAAGCTCCTTGAAATCGGGAGTGGTTATCTTTGCAATATTCTCCGAAAGCTTTATTTTCGGTATCATCTCCCCGTCCTTTTCCACCGCCGTAAGCTTGTAAACGCCGCCGAAAACAGGCTCGCTGCGGGAGGTTATCAGCCGCTCCCCAACGCCGAAGCTGTCAATCTTCGCCCCCTGCCGCAGAATATCCTCGATAATGTATTCGTCCAAGGAGTTGGAAGCGCATATCTTCGCCTCGGGGAATCCCGCCTCGTCCAGCATTTTCCTCGCCTTTTTGGAAAGATAGGTAATATCGCCGCTGTCTATCCTTATGCCCGCAGGAACGTGCCCCGCCGCCTTTAACTCCTTAAATACCGTTATAGCATTGGGCACACCCGATTTAAGCACATTGAACGTATCCACCAGCAGCGTGCAGCTGTCGGGATAGCACTTCGCATACGCCCTGAACGCCTCCAGCTCACTGTCAAACATCTGTACCCAGCTGTGCGCCATAGTCCCCAGCGCAGGCGTGCCCATTTCCTTGTCGGATATGGTGCAGGCAGTGCCGCTGCACCCGCCGATATAAGAAGCCCTCGCCCCGTAAATAGCCCCGTCGCCCCCCTGCGCGCGTCTCGAGCCGAACTCCATAACAGCCCGCCCGTCAGCAGCCTTGACTATCCTTGCCGCCTTAGTTGCAATAAGGCTCTGATGATTAATGCACAACAGCAGCATAGTCTCCACAAACTGCGCCTGTACCGCAGGCCCTTTCACAATGATAAGCGGCTCATTGGGGAAAATAGGCGTGCCCTCGGGAACAGCCCAAACATCGCAGCAAAAGCGGAAATTCGCCAGATACTCCAGAAATTCTTCGGAGAAGATCCCCTTCCCCCGCAAAAATTCAATATCCTCCGGAGAAAATTTCAGATTCTTGATGTACTCTATAGCCTGCTCCAAACCGCACATTACCGCAAAACCGCCGCTGTCGGGCACTTTACGAAAATACAAGTCAAAACAGCAAACTCTCTCCGCCATACCCCCCTGCATATACCCGTTGCCCATAGTCAGCTCGTAAAAATCCGTCAGCATAGTTAGATTGCGCTCATTCATAATAATAACCTCCAAAATAAAAATATCAACCCAAAACCATAATTATTTGAGAAATCTCCCAACCGCCAAAATTCATTATTAATTATTAATTATTAATTGTTATTGTCGGCTCAAGGGCGTTATTAAGCTCCCTTTGAATCCTGTCCGCCTCAATAATTGCCTCCTCGGTCTCCTTGTAAGCGGGGAGGGACTTTGCATACTCTGTCAAAAACGCCGTAACATAGGCAAAATCATTCACTTCATTGTTTTCGCCGTATTTCGCAAAAGCCTCCTCATCACCGTAAACGCTGTAATTCTTTCCCCCCGCCGTAAAATCCACCCCATATCCCGTAACGTCCGTGACAAAAGTCGTCGCCTCGGGATTAACATTCTCCCTTGTCACAGGCTTTGTTATCTTGTCCATGCCGCAGGACATAAGGGTATCGTAAATTATCTGCCTGTCCTTTACTCCTACCTTGATCTTGCGGTCAAAAAAATCCTCGGGAACGTCACACCCCATGACCCCGTTTGACAGCAGCCCCTCGCCGCTGTCTATCTCCAGCCAGCTGCCGTAGCGGGATATTCTCATGGAAAAAACAAAATCCTCGGGAGCCTTCGCCTTTGAAGAATACCTGCCGTCCCACGCGCCGCTTTCATTGAAATAGTAAGTGCCAAGCGCAGTCTGTGCCTTTTCCCTCGCCATATTCCCATTGTCCACAGGATCAAAATAATACCAGTTATCCCCTATCTTTTTCCACCCGAACCACTTGCACCCCTCGGCATAGCAATATGTCTCTCCCCCAACAGACATTATTCCCGAAAAGACCGCAGTTTCTCCGTTCCCGTAAGAAAACATTCTGCCGTCCTTTTCCATTATCCCCGATATTCCCACCCCCGCCTCGGGCATATCATAATACTGCCTGCTGACAATGTCTCTCTCCGCAAACGCCGTTACCCTCAAAGACGCCGCAGAAACCGCCAGCGCACAGGACGCCCCGATAATTTTTCTTATAAATCTTTTTCTCATAAATAATTTCCTCCGATTTTTAAATTATATGTGACGCCATTACCCGCCGCAGCAACATTGTCTGCCAAAACCGAGCTGTCGGCAAGCGCATTCTCACCCATTGTAAGCATTGTTTTAACTTCCACCACTACCCCATTGCGTTCCCGCACCGCGGCACTACCCATATGTAAGCAGGCATAAAATAAATATTATCCCCCACACAAACGGAGTCTTTCACATATCTTGAATTTTCCTCCGTGGCCTCGGTTATGTAAAAAAAACTGCACACCAGATATTCGTCATATTCCTCGTTATACCGATTCATATAAATAAACTCCACCGTATGATCGTCCCACTTCTTCAGCCATGCTGTATTTTCCACGTCGGCAAAATACTCCAAACCGTATTCCGTCATCTTATCGCTGTCCAAAAATTCCATGCCGTTCTCGTAAACCGTTCCGCCGCCGTCAAGAAGCAGCTGCCCGTAAGAGACGATCTCCTCCCTGTGTCCGCTGATATATTCCAGCATCTTCATCTGAACATCATTCATCTCGGCATTATCCGAATAATGTTTTTTATACGACTCCAGACTCTGCGACAACCCTTGCCTTTGTGCAAGCAAGATCAGAATAATTATCGTCATCAGCACAGTTATCAGTCTGTAAAATCTATTCCCCTTAGCATTGCCTTCCTTCATATCAACACACCTTACCCTTCCATATATTAATTATACTATATCCGGAAAAATTTTTCAATAGCAATCGCAAATTTTATTCACACCGACCGAACGCATATTGCCGCCAGAAAATATTTCCCCTATAATATACGTTTTAGGGCAAGTCATTTTATGGAAATTTTTCCGTTAATTTCGGAAAACTCAAAATCCACACATCATCACTTTTTAATCCTATTCTATTATACCACACATTTTTGCATAAATCAATACCATTTTGCAAATTTACAAAAAATTTGCATAATTTTGTTGCATTGCACAAAACAGCACCATAATTTTATGCAACACGCACTATGCAAATGCAACAAATCACAAAAAAGCCGCCCGGGAAAACATCTTCCCGGGCAGCAATCACACACCAATATCCAAAAAGTCGATCACCCCTCACATAACTCAATAAACTCCCTCATCTCATCGGCTATCCGTTCGTATTCATAATCGTGAACATAATGCGGACAGTCCAGTTCAATAAACCGCCCTCCCGGGATATGGGAAATATATTCCTCGGCGATCCTGCGCCACTCGTCCTTTTCAAACCCCGTGCCGCTGCCGTCGGAAATAAACATCAGCACAGGCAGCTGCACAAAGCCCCCCGCCGCCGTTTTCTCCGCATTAGCCTTTACCGCCTCGCTTTCGTTTATCATAGTGACCGTGGCAGTGCGCCTGTAGAAAACCGCCCTGTATATCTCCTTTTCCTCCTCGGTCAGCGTGCCGTGCTTTATCGCCTCGCTTTCGCAGAGGCCGGGAATAAACCTCGTGAGTCCTACCCCCGCACCAAAAGTCGCCAACCGTAAAAGCGGAATGCTTATCTTCATATCATCATAATATCCGGGCACCGACATATCCAGCCCCACTATCCCCAGTACCTCATCGGGGTATTTCTGCGCCCAGTAAACAGCTTCCAGCCCCGACATGGAATGGGGGCAAAGAATATACGGCGCATTCACCCCCGCCTCCGCAAGGGCAGCCCTCGTGTCGGATAATATCGAATCAATATCCCTCGGGGTATCGGCAACATCACTGAAACCGTAACCGACCTTTTCCACCACCGCAATGGCATGATCCTCCGTCAGCCGTGAATACAGCGACTTAAAATCCAGCACAGGAGAACAAGTGCCACCCCCCGACATAAACACAACCGTAACATCTCCCTCCCCCTCGGTGTAAACGTTC
>CAMWLD010000230.1 GCA_947175005.1 uncultured Ruminococcus sp.
AGACCGTTAGCACAAGCAGTGACCGCAAGAGAATAGATCAGAGCACTTGCCCGTGGGTTCTGACATATAAAGCGTGTAAATGCATTTTCTAAAAAAATGTCAGCACTAAAAATGCAGTCAAAAAAGGAGAGCTATACCTCAGCAAGCTGAGCTCTGAGGAGCGACCCAACGCAGACCAAGAGATATTACGATGAAGAGCAGCGGTATTAAAAGCCGCTGCTCTTCACCGGTTTTCTCCAAAGCGGGTAAACCTTGTCGTTTGGGGCAGATCTACACAGCCGTCAGGCTGCAAATATGTCCTCAAAGAAAATAGCCTTGGATTTTGTAAATTTCCTAACCATTCTGTGATACGATTCAACTGTATTTGCTAAAATACATTAGAGACGTCAATGTTAAATCTTCTACATGAGTGCGGCAAGTGCGGCTGCCATTTCTTCTTCCGGCGTCGTCTCACGGTTTTCGGCGCTGCCCATGCGGCTCTTTGCTTCCTGCAGCAGCCTCTCCGCCGCTTTGACAGAGGCTTCATCAACGTCCATGTTGTTTTTCTCTCCCGCCTCGCATTCATTCAGATCGGACTGTATCTTCGCTATGACTGCCTGCACCTGTGAGCGTGTCGTTGCTGCCGCAAGCATACGGGACAGCTTACCTGCGTTAATGCCGACGCAACCTGAGCTTTTCTCGGTTTCATCCTCCTCATTTTCAGCCTGCTCCGATTCATCCTCCTGCTCTTTTACAGGTTCTTCGGAATTCTCTTCTTCAATATCGGCACACTGCTCCTGATCGGAAAGCAGCTCTTCATCAGCGTACCGATCTTCCAATTCATCTGTAAGAGTTTCATGCTCCTGCGGCTGAATTTCCCGTTCATTTTCGGAAATGCTTTCGATGTATCTTTCATATCCCTCCTTTGATATTGATACCTCGTCGCATTCATTTAAGCGGCTGTACTGCGCCGTTTTCTCATCGGTGTTTTCCTTTTTTAATTTGCTGTTTCCGGATATTTTGGCATAACTGCCGTATACTCCATAGTCACCTGTTACTTTCAAATTCATATCAATTTCTCCTTTCGTTTTTCATCATTACAGACAGCGTAAAAACCCTGTCCTTTACCCTGAAATCCATTGTCCCCTGATATTTTTCCGCCGTATTTTTAATATTGGCAAGACCAATACCATGGGACTTTTTATCAGCTTTATCGGTTTCGGGAAATTCATTCCGACCACTTATCACAAGCCTTCCGTAAAAACTGTTTTCCACCGTCAGTATCAGAAAATTTCCCTTTTGCACAGACCGCAAGCGGATAAACGTATCTGCGCTCGGTTCGTTTGCTTTCAGCTTTTTGCAAGCCTCAACAGCGTTGTCCAAAGCATTGCCTAAAATAATACCTATGTCATAGCTGTGTATTTTCAGTTCTTGTGAAAATATCAGATCATCGGCATAAATATTTATATTAGGAACATTTCTCAACGCCTCGTAATATTTCATATTTAATAAAGTGTCTGCAACGATATTTCCCGTATTAAAGCGAACATCAAGTTTTTCAAGACACCCGTCCACTTCCGAAATATACTTTTGCAGTTCGGAGGTGTTCGCACTGTTGTCGGAAAGCCGTTTTATAACAGATACTGTATTTTTCAAATCATGCTTCATACAGCGCAAATCGGAATATATACGCTCCATTTCCTCAATATGAGTCTGCAAACCCTCAATTTGCTTTTCAAGTATCATTCTGCTGCTCTTTTCGGCATTCAGACGTATCATATCCTGAAACACCTTAACACCGCACAAAATCGAAAACAGCGATAAAAGCAAAATTGCCGGTATTACTGCTGTAAGCGAAGGGTATTTTTGGTAAATCAGATTCTGAACACCGTTTTCTACGGTTATCATAATGATACGCAGCAGCATACATATCATCAAACCCACCGCTGACGGCGCAATCAAAAACAGCAGCTCGGTGACACTTATCCCGTAAGATTTTTCACGAAAATCCTTAACTATCCTTCTAAGCGAAAAATACAGTAAAAGCCCCATTGCCGCATATCCGAGAACCAGTTCTCCTGTAAAAACACAGTTCATTATCAGCACAGAGGTTTCGTATGATTCCAGGCTTATATTTATGAAACTGTTCTTCAGGAGATCGTATAAAACGCCGCTTAGCTTGCCGTACAAAACAGCTACTGTATATTGACTTATATCGGCAGCCGCCTGAAATGCCGTCACAAGGAATACAGTGACCAAACTAAAGCCTTTATAAAAGCAAAGAGCAACCACACAAAGCATACACAGCGACAGCGATAATTTCCAGACTGCAGGTCTGCTGTTTGGTTCCCCCGCAGGTTCAATGAAACCGATAACCGACAAAACAGCCGCATACAAAACCGCAGCCGCAATCTCTGCTGCCAATTTGCTTTTTTGTCTTACCTCTAAAAAACTTCCTAAAAAATATTGCAGGCAGTAACCCTTGAACAGATAAAATAACAGCGGAATGATCTCAGACACATTATACATCGGGTATGCCTCCTTTTTGAAGATACCACATATATGCCTTTACAAATTCGCCGTATTTCTTTTTAGTCAGATAAACTTTATCACCGTATACAAGTGTAATGCTTTCGTTGTCATATTCTTCAATGTACATCATATTGACAATATACGAACGGTGACAGCGGTAAAAATTCTCACCAAGCTTACTCTGAATATTTTCAAGAGTGCCGTAGATCACTATATTTTCCCTTAGTCCGACAGTATGAATTTCAAGTTTTTTGCCGTGGCTTTCAATATACAGAATATCCGACTGGTCGATAGTCAAATTTTTGGTTTTTATAAAAAGCCTGCACCTTTCTTTATTTTTATCAGCCTCCCTTTCGGCTCTGTACAGTACCTCGATCAGCTTTTTTTCGTCAATAGGTTTTAACAGATACTGAAACGCATAAAGCTCCAGCGCTTCAAAAACGTGTTCTTTAATACCTGTAACAAAAACCAGTACAACGTCTTCCCGACGTTCTCTCAAAAGCTTTGCCGTATTGATACCGTTTATTCCATTCATTTTTATGTCGAGAAAAACAATATCAAAATTCTTTCCCGACGCAAGCAGCTCCTTCCCCGCAGCATAAGAATCAAGATTGCATTCGGGGTCGTGTTTTTTTATAAGTTCGCAAATATACTCCCTTATAGATTTATCATCATCTGCAACTGCAATATTCAAAACTTGTCACCTCTGATATAACATCCGGAGTTGCTTTCAATAATCATATCGGCCGATAATAATATTTCTTTAAGAAATTGGAACGAAACGACCGGTTTTATGGTATGAAAAGAAAATTTTATTACGGCAATACATATTTTCAAAGCAATGGATTTTTTTATTATTATACCTTATTCAAGCACAAAAGTCCAGCATATTCCTGATTTAAAAAAAATTTTGTTATCTAAAAAAACACAGCAGCTTATAAAACCTGACTCACGTCATTGACAAGAACCTGCTATTTTCATACCTTTGCAAATACCGCCGTAACGCACATGAACTCGTCCCTGATCTCCGCAACAATTTCTCCGCATATTTCATTAGTGCTTGACAAAACTGCATTTCTTGTGTTATAATGTTCATGAGGGATAGGGCTTCCTTTCGATAAATTTGGTTGTGGTGACTTTATTTTATCATTTTTTGCTCTATCCTTCAACACTTTTTTACCTTTTTGTTCAATTTCTTTTGCAGCACTACAGTGAGTTTTATCAGGCGGTTAAGAACGGTCTTGACATTTGTGCGGTGATATATTATAATATAAATAAGAAGTACTATGCCGGAGGGAAGATAATGGAAAATGTTGCAGAACTGATACGCCGCCGGAGGAGTGTCCGGACATTTGATGGTAAAGAAGTCACTGAGGGTGGCAAGGAAAAGTTAGCCTTGTTTATGGAAAAGATAGAAAATCCATACGGGATACCTGTCAGCTTCAAATTTTTAGATGGGAAAAACCGGAGTCTTCCATGTCCTGTTGTCGTAGGTACAGATTTCTATGTGGGGGCAAAGGTTCCCCGTATGCCGCATATGGAGGAGGCTCTCGGATATTCTTTTGAGATGCTCGTGCTATATGCACAATCTATTGGGATTGGCACAGTCTGGATTGGCGGTACGATGGACCGTTCCGCTTTTGAGCGCGCAATGGGATTGGAACAGAATGAAGTGATGCCTTGTGTAAGCCCATTGGGATATCCTGCGGAAAAAAAGTCTGTTCGTGAGAAAATGATGCGAAAAGCCATCAAAGCGGACAGCAGAAATCCGTTTGAAACGCTCTTCTTTGACGGCACATTTGATGTGCCTTTGACGGAGAAAGCGGCAGGCAGGCTGGCAGGGGTTTTGGAAACGGTTCGCCGGGCTCCGTCGGCAGTGAATAAGCAGCCATGGCGGGTCGTATTGGAT
>CAMWLD010000231.1 GCA_947175005.1 uncultured Ruminococcus sp.
GTCCAAAAAGCCCCTGTGCCCCTGTCGAAGGAGGACGAAGATTACAGGCTCACGCGTTATCTGCAAAGCGGAAAGAGACATAGCGGAGACCCATAAAGACCTTTATTTCGGTGCGCTCGGCGGCGAGCAGCATAAGATGTCCTTTTCGGAGTATGCCGGATTTTATGTAATCAGAAAAAACGGCAAGGGACTCATTTTGTACAATGGAGAGTATGTGGCGAGGTACGATATAAAAAGCGGAAAAAGCAAAAGCATATTGAAAATAAGTCCCGAACAATATTCGGAAAGACACGTTTATTTTATGAAGGCAAGCGGGGACTTGAATAAAGTAGCTTTCATAAATTACTCTAAGAATAAGCTTGTGCGGCTGTCCGGCTGGGACGGCGAAAATAACTGCTACACCAAAAAGCAGGAAATTAAGCTTAACGGCACGGGGAAGGAACGTATAATCGACTATACATCGGACATGAATACAATTCTGATATCCTATATAGATGAAAAAAAGAATGACTGGGCTTATTGGACAGCTGATTTTGAAAGCGAAAGCTTTGTAAACACAGGATATTGGAATGAAATAGACCGCTTCGGTCACATGATCGTACATACCGGCGATAAAATTAAAATTATAACCCTTGACGGCAGTTCGACCGAGGTTTTTGACGGTGTGGGAACAGTCTGCAGACCGTATCTTTCAAACGGATTTTACGTCTTTTACAGCGGCGGTCCGGATGACGACTACGAATATGAGGGAAACTATCCGCTGACATATTATTACATAGACAAAAACGGAAAGGCGGTAAAGTGGTTCGAGGAAACGCATTGTATGGAAAATCATATTATAGACGAATGGGCAATGTGGGAGGATTGAGAGCAGAAACAGTAGCTTTGAACGGTATATAAATAAAATTCGGGAGGTAATTCAATGAAAAGATTTTTAACTGCATTGATAGTGCTTGTCGTCACCGCCCTTGCAATGCCCTGCGTGGTTTTTGCGGCGGACGAGCCCCTTGAGGATATTCCTGCGCGCAGCAACTCCGAAAGCGGCAAGGCATACTGCCTGTATGAAAAAAACAACGGCGGATATACGCTGACCTATGTGAACAGCGCAGGCACAGGGCTGCTTTACAGCTCGGAAGAAAAATTCAAGTATAATGAAAGCTTTTCAGAAGACGGCAAGACCCTGTTTTATGCAGTAAACAACACGGTGTATAAATATTCATACGAAAGCGGGAAACGGCAAAAAATATACACCGCCGGCGATCCGTATATAATCTTGTATTCCTCCCCAAACGGCGAATACTGCCTTATAAGCACCAATCACTACTCCGGTAATAACATTGATCTTATTATCTGGCATGACGGCAAAACCGTGTCCCAAACCGAAAGAAATACTTTTGATATTTGGGGCGGCGACGAGTTTTTCGGTATAAACGACAAGGGCGAAGTTTTCTACACTCTTGGCAGGGACATATATATCCTTGACATGAGCGGCAAAAGGCTTGCTCAAAAAATCCCGATGCCTCTCCCTGATAATGAAGATGAATACGATGATTTTGAAACCGGTATTTACGTTTACCCCCAAAGCGGCACATACATGGCGGGGAGCGGAAAAGACCTTTATTTCGGTGAGCTGGAGGGCGAGCAGCACAAGATGTCCTTTTCGGAGAATGCTTGGAATTATGTAATTGCCCAAAACGGCGAGGGGCTCATTTTGTACAACGGAGAGTATGTGGCAAGGTACGATATAAGAAGCGGAAAACACAAAAGCATATTGAAAATAAGTCCCGAACAATATTCGAAAAGAAACGTTTATTTTATGAGGGCAAGCGAGGATTTGAATAACATAGCTTTCGTAAATTACTCTAAGAATAAACTTGTGCGGCTGTCGGGGTGGGACGGCGAAAAGAACGGCTACACCAAAAAGCAGGAAATTAAGCTGAACGGCACGGGGCGGGAAAATATAATCGAATATACATCGGACATGAATACGCTCCTTATATCATATAGAGATGAAAAGAATTACCCGGCTTATTGGACGGCTGATTTTGAAAGCGAAAGCTTTGTAAAAACAGGATACTGGGATAAGGTAGACCGCTTCGGTCATATGATCGAACATAACGGCGGAAAAATAAAAATTATAACCCCGGGCGGAGGCGAGACCGAGGTTTTTGACGGCGTGGGAATAACCTGCGAGCCGTATCTTTCAAACGGGTTTTACGTTTTTTACAGCGGCGGTCCGGACGACTACTACGAGTATGAGGGAAACTATCCGCTGACATATTATTACATCGACAAAAACGGCAAGGCGGTCAAGTGGTACGAAGAAACGCATTATATGGAGATCATGTTTTAGAGGATCGGCTCGACCGGGAGCGGAAGCAAAACTGCTTTGCAAAGACTGCACGGCAGTTTTTGCAATATATTGAAAATTATGTATTTATGTATTTATGTATTATTTATACATTTAACACTTTAAACCAAAGCTGTATTAAAACGCTTTAACAAAAACGGCTTTTAGTGAAAATAATCAAAAATGAACCAAAAATTTTCATAATAATTTTTTGGGAAAAATCACAAAAAACATTGACAGAATGTAGTGAAATAAGCTATAATATATATAGTGTTAAATAGGGAAGTCCTATCGGTTTGCTATGCAAATTTAAAGTGCAGGGCGGTTCCTTTAATGTTACCCGAAGATATGGATGTGAATTGATTTGAGCAATAAGAAAACCGACGACAGGCAGCAGGCTGCCTCTTCAAATGAAAATGTTTCGGCAAAGGGTGCGGCTGCTCCTGCCGAGGATGATACTCCCGGAATGAGCCTGGGGGAAATGCTGGCTTTCGCTCAGCAGACCGAGGAAATGGAGGAAAAGGAAAAATCGGCTAATGAAAAAGCAAAGTCCGAGAATTCCTCTAAGCCCGAAAATTCGGAGAATGCGGCTAAGGAAGCAAAGACAGAAGCAAAACCCGAAAATTCGGAGAATGCAGCTAAAGAGGCAAAGACAGAGGCAATGTCCGAAAATTCGGAGCCCGATAGTCCCGCAAAGTCCGAAAGTACGGATACGGCGGGCGCACCTAAGCCCTCCGGCCCTCCCATAACCGAGGAGGAGCGCAGACGGCGAGAGGCGGCAGAGGACGCTCTTGACCGTGACCTTAATATTGCACGAAGCAAAAGGCTTAAAGAAGACGAATATAACCGCCGCAAGCTGGACGAGGCTAAGCAGCGGGAAAATGAAATGCTGGAAAAGGCAGAGCAGGCTAAAAAACGCAGTGCAAATGCCAAGTCCATGAACAGCCGCAGGGCATTGGAAAAGGCGGCGACAGCTTCAATGGGTGCGGCGGCAAATGTCGACAACTCCGATAATGCGCAGACTGTTGCGGGAGTGGTTTCCCACGGAAGCAAGCCTGTTAAAAGGAGAAATCCTTTCAGCAGCTTTAACAACACGCTGATGTCCATGGCGGCAGGGCGTTTTCTGGCGGGGCTTATCATAATCCTTGCCATGTGCTATGTGGGTGCGTTTATATACATCGGCACGGTGAATGACGCGCTTTTTGAGCAGATGGACACAAGGCTTACGGGACAAAGCAAGCTGGTGACCGATTCAAGCATTGAATATGATGTGCCTGCGGGCAGTCCCTATACACTTAGTGAAAAAACCTCAAAAGGGCTTGCGATAGGCCTTGCCGATACCGACAAGGACGGGCTTGCGGATGATTATGAGATAAACATTTCGGGCACGGACCCCATGAATCCCGACAGTGACGGGGACGGTGTGGAGGACGGCGCAGAGGTGCGGGCAGACCTTGACCCTTTGAGCGCTGTCAGCGACGGGGATACTCCCGACAATGCGGTGCTAAAGGACGCCATTATTGCAGGCAAGCAGGTTTCCGCCAGGATAAAGGGCGTGCCGAAAACCGCTTACATTACCCTTGAAAAGCTGGAAAACAACAGTATCCAGGGTACTCCCGGGATAGTGGGCGAGGCTTACGAATTCTACTCAAACAAGCGGTTCGACAGCTGCGAGATGAGCTTTACTTATACGGACGAGCAGCTTAGCGCAAAAAATATTGCGGAAAATGCCTTGACCGTAGTGCGTTTCGACCCCGACAAGCTTGCCTTTGAAATGATCGCGGGTCAGCTTAATGCGGAAAACAATTTCATTACCGCTACCGTCAGCGAGAACGGCATTTACGCTCTTTTTGACAGGGCAGTGCTTATGAGCACGGGGGAAACGAAGATATTCTTCCTTATTGACAATTCCGGTTCCATGTACCCCGAGGAGCTTTGCGCAGGGTCGGAAGAAAACGACGTGGAATTCAAGCGGCTTGACTTTGCGGTAAATCTTATTGATATGATGGGGAAGGACTTTAAGTACGGCGCAGGCGAATTCTCGGGAGGGTACAGCAATATAG
>CAMWLD010000232.1 GCA_947175005.1 uncultured Ruminococcus sp.
CACCTGCTCCTCCGCCGAATGTGCCATAAGAGAATATGTGCCCGGCAGGTCGGTGAGGATATATTCCTTATCACTGTCCCCGACAATAATTTTGCCCCGTGCTGTGGAGACGGTCTTGCCCGTCCAGTTTCCCGTGTGCTGGTGCATTCCCGTAAGGGCGTTGAAAACGGTGGATTTGCCCACGTTTGGGTTTCCCGCAAGAGCTATTCCTATTTCATTGCTGCTCATTTTTCCCTTGCCTCCTGCCAGAATAATTTTTTGTTTTTTCTATGTTTATTCTTATGATGGCTTGGACTATACTGCCGAAGGTTAGAGAATAAGAGGCAAGATGCAGGAAGCAAGAGAATATAAAAAGCGTGCCCGTTTTATTTTGCGGACACGCTTGATGTTATGGGCTTGAATTATTTTCCTCTTTTTTTGGTTGCACGAATCAGCCCGCCCGAAAGAACGGCGACAGAAGCGGCAAGGACAAGGGGCAAAGCAAGCTCCGTTTTTTCATAGGGGGCTGTCGGGTACACCTTGGAAATGTCGGTAACATCTCCGTATGCCTCAATATTTTCCGATACGGTTGTTTCCGCTCCCTCTGAAACTATACCCTCCGTCCGCAAATCAAGTGTTGGGTCAGGGACATATACCCAGCCGTTTGGTCTTGCCCTCACATACACCCATTCATCGCCAGCGGAATCGATGTAAACATATGGGGTGTCCCCTTCAAGCTGCTCCTGCCTTGTACCGTATGCCTCGGGCAGCCATTCCTCGGGAGGAAGAGCGAGGGTGAGTTCCCCCGAATGCGGGTATTTCCATATATAAACATTTTCCTCAAAGTCAAGATCGCCAAGCTGTCCCGAATATTCACTAAGCTCACTCTCATGCTCCTCTACAAAGGAAATGCTGTCATAGATAAGCTCTGTGTCGTCAAGCTTGAACCAGCCCGAATCTTTATCGGAATGTGAGCCGTAATTATATCCCCAGACAACGCCTTTTTTATCGGTATAATAGGCGTTTGTTACAAGAATATCTCCCTCGGAAACATCTTGCTTGTTATCTCTGCGCACAGGGCTTTTATACAGATAGGTACTTTTAAGAGCGGTATATTTTCTGTAATCCCCCTCAATGCGGCAATTGTTGTAATTACTGTCAAAAAAACGGTTTCCCGAAGGGTCAAGAATTATGTCCGCATAAACGACCGTCCCGCTGCATAAGACCGTAAGCGACAGTAAAAACGCTGTAAATAATTTCCTAAGTTTCATAAATAAAGACCTCTTTTCTGTTATATTAAACGTTATATCAATCGAGTATCATCGGTTCTCCTATGGATATTTCAAAGGATTTTTTGATGTTCATTTTACAGCTCAATTCAATTTTCTTTAAACAAGAGGCAAGAGCATATTCGGAAAACCTCACACACTCTTGCCTCTTGCCTCTTAAACTTCCTGCTTCCGGCAGCTTAACTCTGTTTCTTTATAAAATTATAAACACAGTGCATAGCGTATTCTCTTGTCACAGGGGCGTCGGGACTGAATTTCCCGTTTACACCGCTTGCCGCGCCGTAGCCGTAGGCAATGCAGATATACCCCAGGTCGGGGTCGTTTGCGGCAATGTCGGAGAAGGGCGATTTATAGATACCGCTCATTTTTGCGTATTCCTCCGCATTCATTTTGCTTACAAACTTTTTGGCAAACTCCCTGTTTGTTATAATCTTTCCGTCGGTATCCTCCGCAATATCCTCTTCCACTGCCACTTCCAATACATCTCCGTAATCATCATAGTAAATAGTCGAAATGCCGTAGCCCAGCATGGCGTTCATAATGCTGTTCATTTCATTATTGGTTATATTTGCCTTGGGGTCAAACTTCTCCCCGGGGAATATCCTTATGCCGTAGTTGTAAAGGGTCTCGATCTCCGACTTATAGGGGGACGAGGCTATGTCGGTATAGGGGCATACCTCGGCGGTCTCGACCTGTTTGTTGATCTTGCTGCCGTCATAACTGCACAGCTCGCCTGTCTTTGCATTTATCCGCCAGTCGGGCATTTTATAGGTAAGATAAGTGTGGGGCACAGACTTAGGATCGGTAAAGCCCATATAAGAAAGCTCGGGCTGCTTCTGCTCATAAAGCTTTGCCATGGCGGTCTCCTTGGAGATTATTTTGCCGTCGCCGAAATCCACGTCGGTGGTATGGTTAAAGTTTGCTCTTATGACCTCCCCTGCGGAGTTTACGGTAATGTTGATATTGTCCCCGTCCACCTGAATGTTGTTCACATAGCGGTAGAATCGGATAGTCCGCTCGGTCTCCTTGTAATACTCCGTCTTTTTGGCGGGTGCGGAATTTTCCGTGTCCGCCTTGTAGGAACCAAAAATATCGCCGTAGTAATACTTTGCGGCCTCCGTTCCAAGCTTTGTTGCCTTTGCGGGGGAAATTATATCGGAGGATTTGTTTCCGCCGTCGCGGTAAAAGCTGTAGACCTTGCCCGACTTGGCGTCGGCGGTTATGCGGTAGGAGCAATAGCCCGACTTGTTGTCTATCTTGAAGGTGCAGTTTATCATATAGCCGCACTCCGCAAGCTCGCTTTCAAATATATTGAAGCTGTCGGTAAGGTAAGAGTCGGTAATATTTATGTAAGGGTCGGCGATCATCAGCTTTTTGAATTTGGCGGAGGTAAGCATACCTTTGAGTTCCTTGACTGCGCTTTGCTCCTGGGCAGAAAGATCGTATGCGGGGGCTGCGACAGGCGCTTCCATTACAGCGCCGTCTCCTGCGGCCGCTGTCTCTGCGACCGCCTCACCTTCATCCATTACATCCTCATCCTCATAAAGATCGGTATTTGACAGCTTGCGGCGATCCTCATTCATGGTGGAATGCTCGCCGGTAACAGCGTTATACAAGGGCGAAGTTTCGGTAGGCTCGTAAACTATGTTCGCAACCTTTTTTCTGCCCTGCCAGCTTATCCTGTACCAGGGCTTCAGCTTTATCTCATCGGAATATATCTTAAAGATCGCTTCCTTGTTCATAGCCTTTGAGGGGCTTTCAAAGGCCGCGCCCTGCCACCAGCCGTTCGCGTACATACGGCGGACTTCGCCCGTTTTCTTGTCAAGAGCGACAGTCACGTTATTCCCCGAACCGCTTACGGAAACATTGCCGTTTACCCGCTCAAAGGTCATGTTTACGCTGTCGCTGCCTATACTCATGGAAACGTTCCCTTTGCGGCGCAGCTGTCCTTTCATAGAGGGGTTGACGGTATATATCCAGTCAAGGGCAAGCTTCTCGTAATCGTCGGCGCTGTAGGGGCCTATGGATACCTTGCCGCTGTTGTAATATGAGTTTGGCACAGTGTAACGGGTGATAATATCCCCGGTGAGGGTCACGGAATAGCCGTCGTCATCTATCTTCGGGTGCTGCCATTTAAAATTGTAGGACTTCATTCCTTGATTCTGGGCAACGCTGTATTTGAAATCGCTGTAGATGTCGGGAATCTTGATCTTTGTTCTGACATCGGTAATGGCAGCCGTCATTTCCTTGTCCTCGCTCTTCCCGCTGCTCGCAGAGGCAGAAGAAGCGGCAGTATCGGCAGCAGGCTTCGGAGATGTGGTGACTGCATATACGCTTGCAGCGGACACAGTGCTCATGGTTATTGCCACAGCGCAAACTGCGGCGAGTTTTCTTTTTAACATATTTCTCATATCCTTTCGGTTTTTATTCGGTTTAAAAAACGCTTCTGATATAAATACAACCGTGGAGGGCTTTTTTTCTCAAAATTTTTTGAAAAATTTTATATTTGTAGGATTGCATATATTTTGTGCAATATTCTTGGCGAAAATATACAAGCAATAAATGCAATTCCACAATTATATTATACCGCATAAGCATTTCTCTGTCAACATAAACAATGCTGCCATTTTTTTAAGCCCCAAAATCACGGAATAACGAACATTGCCAAAACAAGAGCATTGAGCAAAAACAAAGAAATTTATATCCGCCGTAATAATCATTAATCCGCCCTTGTCCGAATAAAATCTAAGGAACAGCCAATTAAAGGTTTTCTCACCAAATCGCCATTTAACGAATGATATATTTTATAAGGAAATGCTTTAATCAGCGCTTCCTTAATATGCAAGATCAAGTAAAGGAGCGGGAAATATGGAAAAAATAAGTCAGACCCTTTGGGGCGGGTTCACCATAGGGCTTATACTTCTTTGCGGATTATATTTCACCGTCCGCAGCGGATTTGTTCAGTTAAGACTTCCCCGTCTGCTAAGTGAAAAGAGCAATGGAAGCGGAAAAAACCGGCTTAAAGCCGTGACTGCCGCTCTTGCCGCCTCCATGGGCACGGGAAATATAACAGGCTGCGGAGCTGCCATTGCCTCGGGAGGGGCGGGGGCGGTGCTTTGGATGTGGGTCTCCGCATTT
>CAMWLD010000233.1 GCA_947175005.1 uncultured Ruminococcus sp.
TTCACTTGCAGTTGCCAGTCAATTAAAGCATTTTACAAACAAAGTCACATTTCATAGTAACAGGCAACTCACATCTACTAACAAACCAACGCATTCAAAAACAAATTCACAGAAACACAATAAGCCATTTTCCCGGCGTTTGAGGGAAAGAAAAGCCGCCCTCGACATTCAAGAGGGCGGCTTATTTACTATAAAATCATTTGCGTATCACTTCTGACGGACGTTTGCCAACTTGTATCTTGCCGTGTTCTTTTTCAAAGTCATCTATGTTTTTCCTTATCAGAACAAGTACTTGACCGTTGGCAGAACGCTCTTCGTAATCCGCTACATAATGCAGCTTATCAAGCATTTCTGTATCAATACGTATTGACAAGCTTTTTACGGACATATGAACACTCCCGTTAAATATTTATTTCGGCTTGACTTTGCAGAGCTTTTGTGTTATAATTTAAGCAAAAAATATCAATCACAACCAATGGACAACGACTTATATGAGTTTGGTTTGATGTTCCCTTGCTTTTTATGTTATGTATCAAGTATATCACGTTAAACGTTATTTGTCAATAGACTTTTGAAACTTTTTCAGCTAAATAGTGCACAAAGTTATAACGCTTAACCTTATTAAAAACATACAAATTATACAAAGGAGAAAATAATATTGGATAAAAAAACACCACAAAGCCAATTAAAATGGCAAAAAAAATATGATTTGGAAAAGATGACTACAATCGGATTAAAAATACCAATTACAGAACGCCGGCAAATTGAGAACGCCGCAGCCGAAAACGGATTAAAACTTGCTACATTTTGCAGAAAGTGTATTAAATACTGCATTAATAACAATATTGATATATCAGATATAACCACAGGAACAGATACAAAATAATCTTAACATATATAAGAAATGCGATAAAATCAGACCCGGACTGCGGTGACAAAACTCCGCAATCCGGGTCAATAAAATTCTCTCGGTTTATGGTATACTCATATTGGAGGTGAGGAACGGTGGAAAATAACAGCCATTCCCAAGCTGTGGAAAAAATGAAGAAATTCATTGACGAGAATTTGCAGGAACCCATAACCGCAAACGACCTTGCGGCGGCAGCGGGTTATTCGCAGTACCATACGATCAGAATTTTCAAAAAGGAAACGGGATCGTCGCCTTTTGAATATATCCGCCAAAAAAGGCTGGTATCGTCTGCCTTTGAGCTTCGCCGCGGGGAGCGCAGGGTAATTGATGTGGCGCTTGATTTCGTATTCGATTCACAGGAGGGGTTCACAAGGGCTTTTTCAAACTGCTTCGGCATTTCCCCGAAAAGGTTTGCAAAAGTCCCCGAACCTGCCGGCTGGCTTATTCCCTACCGTTATCTTGACCGCCAAAACAATAAATCGGAGGTATGCAATATGGAAAACAAGCAGACGGTAATATTTACCCAAATAATCGAACGCCCCGCCCGCAAGCTGCTTTTTTACCCGAGCAAAAATGCAGCGGAATACTTTGAATACTGTGAGGAAATAGCAGCCGACCCGCCCAAAAGCCTGAACGGTATGCACCCGTGGGATTACCTGTGCGGGATAAAAAAAGCGCTTTACGAGCCTGTGGGAGTGTGGCTGCCCGAGGCAATGCGCCCGACGAAAAACGGGATATATGCCCACGGCGTGGAAGTGCCTGCCCATTATTCGGACGATATTCCCGAGGGCTTTAAAATGACAGACCTCCCTCCCTGCAAATATCTGATATTCCAGGGCGAGCCTTATGACGACGAAAAATATCAGGAAGCAGTGGGGACTTGCATGGAGAACATTGCAAAGTTCAACCCCGAGGTTTACGGCTATGCCTTTGATGATGACATTGCTCCGAAATTCCAGCTTGCGCCCATGGGCTGGCGTGGTTATATCGAGGGCAGACCCGTTAAAGAAATAGCCAAGGCATAGCAGTTTTCAAGTCGATTTTACTCTGCACATCAAAAAGCCGTATACAGAAACTGCCTGTATACGGCTTTTATGTAATCATCATATTACATCATATTAAATCGCCGAATTTGCAAAGGTTCTTTGCAGGAAATTTTTTTGCAAGCAATGCGCACTTGCATACAATGCACTGCCTGCTTATTTGAGGATACCTTTAATAGAGCTCATAAGCCTGTCCATGCTTATGGGCTTGAGCAAATAGCCCTGGGGCTTCAGCATAAGCACTTCTTTAATGCGGGAGCTGTCGGCAACGCCCGTAAGGAACACCACGGGAATATCCGCAAAGCGCTTGTCCGCACGCAGCTTCTTGAACACCTCTGCGCCGTTTTCTATAGGCATTTCATAGTCAAGGAGAATAAGGTCGGCGGTCTTTGTTTCCAGGAATTTCATTGCCATATTTCCGCTTACCATGGCGGTCACGTCATAATCATCGCTAAGGGCGGTTTTAAGCAGCTTCAATATGCTCCTGTCGTCGTCCACCACAAGGATATGCCGCCGCTTGTTGGGGTCGGCAGGGGGAGTATCGCCGAAGGAGCGCATAAGATCGTCCAAGGAAACATTAAGAGTGGTCTTGCTGTCCCCGGGCTTCTCGGGCTTCTTTGTGCCGGGGTTGGCGGATAAAAAGCGGTTTATCTGCTGCTCCATAATAGGAGCGGAGGTAGGCTTTCTAAGGGTGAGGGCTATCATTCCCACGGCTTTTTTCTCAAAGGACTCGCAAACCCCCGATTCTCCCGTGATAAATATGGGGATATTTTTGTAATCGGGATGTGCTTTGAGCATCTTCAGCTGGGCTACCATGCTGTCGTCGGCAGGCTCGCAGAACAGCAGGAAACCGTCGGGAGCAAACACCTCTATATGAGTCATTATATCCTCTTTAAGATTGGTAGTGCTGAGGCACTTGAAGCTGTTTCTGGTCTGGAAAAAGAAGTCTTTCATTGCTGCGGGACTTTTACCGTATATCAGGAGCTTATAGCCCATGAGATCACACCTTTCTCACTGCCGCGCAGGATATTCATTCCCTCGCGGTCAACAAATACAATTATATTATACCACATTCTTCCTGAAATTGCAAGAGAAAATTCTGAATTAGTTAATAGTTTTTGAAATGTCTTTACTGTTTGGGGTATGAGACGTTTGCGGCAGAGAAATTTGCGAGCTTTATTTGGGAAAATCTGTTGCAATACTATTAAAAGTATGCTATAATGTATACTAACCGCTATAGCAAAATAACCATGAGCCGCCTCAAAAAATTTGCATATATGATTTTTGGAGGCGACAAATGGTATATTTTGCAGCAGCGGTTTGTATAGAATATCGGGGAAATGCCTTTGATGAGCATTTTATCGAAGTACCGTAAAAATCGGTGGTAATTATGGAGAATTATTATATCGAAGAAGTTAAGATAGAAAAGGCTTTGCCGAGAAATGCTTATTTTTCGGGACTTCCCGCAGTGAGAAATCTTGCGGGGGCGGGGAAAATCTCCTTTGGGAATGACGTTACCTTTATTGTGGGGGAAAACGGCTCCGGGAAGTCCACGCTTTTGGAGGCTGGTGCGGTGGCCGCGGGGTTCAATCCCGAGGGGGGTACGAAAAACTTCAGCTTTTCCACCTTTGACAGTCACTCGGGACTTAGCGACTATATTACCCTTAGCAGGGGGGCATACCCGAAGGACGGATTTTTTCTGCGGGCGGAGAGCTTTTATAATCTTGCAAGCTCCATTGAGGAGCTGGACAGTCAGCCTTGCGGCTCGCCCCGTGTTATAGGGGCATACGGCGGGGTCTCGCTACATGAGCAGTCTCATGGGGAGAGTTTTTTGGCGGTGCTGCGGAATCGGTTTTTCGGGAACGGGCTGTATATTTTGGACGAGCCGGAAGCGGCGCTGTCACCTACGGGGATAATGTCGCTTATGGTGATAGTACACGATCTTATTGAAAAGAATTCGCAGTTTATCATTTCCACGCATTCGCCAATTCTTATGGCATATCCGGGGGCGTTTATATACGAACTGCGGGAGAGGGAGATCGCCGCCGTGAGCTATCGGGAAACGTCGCATTATATTCTGACAAGGCGCTTTCTGGAGCAGCCGGAGAAAATGGCGGAAAGGCTGCTCGGTAACGAATAACAAGCGCACAAAAGCACTTCAAGCTCACACACTCCACTCGGGTTTCCAAAGGGGGAACCCCTTTGGCGGGTCAAGGGCGGAGCCCTTGCGGGGGACGGGGGGCGGAGCCCCCTCTAACAGCCGCCATACAGAAAGCATTTCAAGAACGTCCCCCGCAAACCGCCGCCCGACGTTCGGGAAAGGGTTATAGTGAATGAACGTCATACAAGAAATGTAACAGATTAAGACAAACCCACGTCGGGCGGCGGTGCAGCATAGAACGTGCGGCGAATGCCGTGCGTTCATG
>CAMWLD010000234.1 GCA_947175005.1 uncultured Ruminococcus sp.
CAAGGGCGCTGCCCTTGACCCGCCAAAGGGGCGCACCCCTTTGGAAACCCGCTTGTAGTGTGTGCGCTGGTTTGCTTTAGTGCGCTTGTTGTCTGCAAAAATTATTTCACCGCCACTGCTGCATTCTCATCTCCCACTGTCTCATAAAGCTCCTCCATAATTTCGGGACAGAGGCGGCAGGCTTTGATTTTATTATGAGCAATGGTCTTTCCTATATCCGAAAATCTGAAAAAAACCGGATTGTTCCCGGGATATTTCCCGAGTATCTCCACGCAGCGGTCAATAACTGCTCTGTTACTGCTCAGACAGCGGATAAACAGCTTGCCCTTGCCGAATACATTATCCGCAAAATCTCCCGCAGGAAGTAGCCTATCCGCCAAAATGTTCCGCTCCCCCTCACGGTCGGTGGAAAGCTTACCTTCGGCATAAACCCCCTGCCCCTCGTTTATCAGCGGCTTATAAGTCATATACGCCTCGGGAAATATTACCCCCTCCATTTCCCCCGCCTTATCCGCAACTTGTATAAACGCCATAGCCCCGCCGTTTTTAGCGGTGTGTCGGCGCACGGAGGTAAGAGTGCACACAAGAGCAACTCTCGTCCCCTCCCGCATTTCACGTATCTTCCCTATATCCGGCAGACGGCAGGCTTTTGCAGCTGCAAGCGGCTTTTCCAAGGGGTGTCCCGAAATATACACCCCCATTATCTCCCGTTCCATTTCCAGCAAGATCTCGCTGTCATATTCGGGAGTTTGCGGAATATTCTTTTCAATACCCGATACATCACCGCTGTCCGAATCGCCAATATCACCGGTCTCGCCGCTCATACCGAAGAAATCTATCTGCCCCTCTATAGCTCCTTTGGAAAAATCCGCCACGCTGTCCAGTACCATATCCACATTTTCCAGCATCTGTCGGCGGTTAAGGGGAAAGCCGTCCAGCGCCCCGCATTTTATAAGGCTTTCTATAGCCCGTCTGTTCAGTTCCTTGCCGTTCATACGGCGCACAAGGTCGGTAAGATTTTTATATGCCCCGCCCCTTTCACGCTCGCGGATAATTTCGGTAATCACCCCCCTGCCGAGATTTTTCGCCGCCAAAAGAGAAAAGCGAATGCCGTCATGGGCAGCTGTAAATCCAAGTCCGCTTTCGTTTATATCGGGACGGAGTATCTTCACCCCTCTTTTTCCGCACTCGGAAATATACTCCATCAGCTTGCCCGTATATTCCGTAAACGCCGTCATCAGCGCCGCCATATATTCCTTGTAAAAATGCCGCTTCAGGTACGCCGTCTGAAACGCCACCACCGAATAAGCCGCCGCATGGGATTTGTTGAACGCATAGGAAGCAAACCCCGCCATTTCGTCAAATACAGCGTTTGCAGTCTCCCTCGGGATATTGTTTTTCACTGCTCCCTCAACAAATACGTCCCGCTCCTTTTCCATTACGTCATGCTTTTTCTTTGCCATTGCCCTGCGCACCAAATCTGCCCTGCCGTAGGAATATCCCGCCATTTTGCGGCATATTTCCATTACCTGTTCCTGATATACTATACAGCCGCAAGTCACCTCCAATGTTTCCTCCAGAATAGGGTGAGCATATGTTATCTTTTCGGGGCAGCGGCGGTTTTCCAGATATTTCGGAATGCTGTCCATAGGCCCGGGACGGTACAGGGAAAGGGCTGCCGTCAAGTCCTCAACAGAATTGGGCTGAAGCTTGATAAGCAGCTGTGTCATGCCGCCGCTCTCAAACTGGAACACCCCCGAGGTGTCCCCCGCAGACAGCATTTCAAAGGTTTCCTTATCGTCATATGGAATATTGCTTACCGCAAATCCCGGGTCATTCTTTTGTATCTCCCTTTCGCATTCCCGGATAATGGTCAGATTGCGCAGCCCCAGAAAGTCCATTTTAAGCAGTCCAACCTGCTCCAATGCAGTCATGGTGTACTGTGTCGCCATTACCCCCTCACGGCATATTAGGGGCACATAATCGCTCACGGGAGCGTCGCATATGACCACTCCCGCCGCATGGGTAGAAGTGTTCCTCGGCATTCCCTCAATGCTCATGGCGGTGTCGATTATCTCCTTTGTGACCCTGTCTGTGCCGTACAATTCCGCCAGCTCGGGAGAGCTTTCCATAGCCTCTTTCAACGTGATATGAGGGGCAAAGGGGATAAGCTTTGAAATATTGTCTCCTGCGCTGTAGGGCATATCCAGCACCCTTACCACATCACGCACAGCCGCTTTTGCCGCCATTGTGCCGAAGGTGACTATCTGCGAAACACGTTCGCTGCCGTAACGCTTTATAACGTAATCTATGACCTCCTGCCTGCGCTCATAGCAGAAATCTATATCAAAATCGGGCATGGAGACCCTTTCGGGATTCAGAAACCTTTCAAAAAGCAGCCCGTATTTCAAAGGGTCAATATCGGTTATTCCAATGCAGTAAGCTGCCAGCGACCCTGCCCCCGACCCTCTTCCCGGGCCCACGGGAATGTCGCGGCTTTTTGCATATGCAATAAAATCCCAAACTATAAGGTAATAGTCCACATACCCCATTTTTGTAACGACCTCAAGCTCATAGTCAAGGCGCTCCCTTGCGCCCTCGGGGGTTTTTTCGCCGTATCTTTCCGTAAGCCCCTTAATGCACATTTTCCGGAAAAATGCGGGGGTGTCCTCCGTCGTCACTCCGTACCTTGCACGCTGTGATTCGGTAAGATCAAATCTCGGCAGCCGAAGCTTTCCGAATTCAAATTCAAATCCGCACATTTCAGCGATCTTTTCCGTATTATCCACAGCCCCGCAGCCCTCGGGGAAAAGCCTGCGCATTTCCTCCTCGCTTTTAAGGTAAAATTCGTCGTTTGGAAAGGCTATGGCGATATCCTCGGAAAGGGTAGTGCCCGTCTGTATCGCCAGCAGTATCCGCTGTATATTTGAATCCTCACGGCGAACATAATGAGCGTCGTTAGTGGCGGCAAGGGGAATGCCTGTTTCCTCTGAAAGCCGCATAAGCCCCGGGAGAACCTTGCCGTCCTCGGGAATGTGGTGGTTCTGCACCTCAATAAAAAAGCAGCCCTTCCCGAAAATGTTCTTATACCACAGCGCCGCTTTTTTCGCACCGTCATAATCCCCCGACATAATAAGCCTGGGTATTTCCCCCGAAATACACCCCGAAAGGCAGACAAGCCCTTCGGCGTGCTCCGCAAGCAGCTCTTTATCAACTCTCGGCTTTCCGTAAAAGCCCTCTGTGTAGCCGAGAGAGACCATTTTAATAAGGTTTTTGTAGCCCTGTTCACTTTTGCAAAGGAGAATAAGATGATAGGGTCGGGAATCCTCCCCGTAGCTTTTGTCAAAACGGGTACGGGGGGCAACATAGACCTCGCAGCCGATAATGGGCTTTATCCCCGCATTTTTGCATTCATTGTAAAAGTCCACCGCACCGAACATATTTCCGTGGTCGGTAAGGGCAAGGGCAGTCTGCCCCATTTCCTTTGCTCGTTCTACCATGTCCTTTATTCTGCAAGCCCCGTCCAGCAGGCTGTATTCGCTGTGAACGTGAAGATTTACAAAAGCCATAACTTTGCTGTGTCCTTTCCGTACAGATGACGTTAGCTTTCGGGCAGCCCTATATAAAGTCTGCCGCTTTAAGCTTACTGCCCGCCCCGTTCGTTTCTTATCTCCGCCGCAATTTCCGACAGCTTTTTAAGGCGGTGATTAGCCCCCGACCGCCCCACGGGCTTGTCCAGCATTTCCCCCAGTTCTTTCAGGGAAACATCGGGATTTTCCAGCCTTACCTGCGCCATATTCCGCAGCTCGGGGGTAAGGCTTTCGAGACCCTCCGTATTCATGATATATTCAATGTCCGCTATCTGCTTTTCCGAAGCCGCCAAAGTGCGTTCAATATTGGCATTGTCGCAGTTTGCTATGCGGTTTGCCTTATTTCGTATGTCCTTTAAGATTTTAACGTTCATAAGCTCGATCGAAGAATGAGTGGCCCCCATTAGCGTCAGCATATCCTCAATATCCTCGCTGCCCTTGAAATAGAGGATATACAGCCCCTTTCGCTCGATATACCTTGAAGATATTCCCAGTCCCTCCAGCAGGTCTTTCAGGTCGCCGCAAAGCTCTTCAAAGGGCACGGCAAATTCCAGGTGATATTCCTTTATCGGCTCTGTCATGCTGCCGCAGGAAAGAAACGCCCCTGCCAGAAAAGCAAAGATATTGTTATTGCTGATTATATCCCGCTGAATGCGGTGGATAAGGGTTCGGGAGGATATACGGAAACGGTATATGATCTCCTCCCTCTCCTCCTCACGGGGGATTTTGAGGGTATATAGCACCTGTCTCTAATAA
>CAMWLD010000235.1 GCA_947175005.1 uncultured Ruminococcus sp.
GCCGACGAGGGAGACGTGCGTGAAAAGATAGGCTATACCGCCTCCACCAGCTTCTTTATGCCCCACTGGAAAATAAACCAGGTAAGCGAGGTATGCTCCCTGCTTTTTGAAAGCTTTGACCCGGAAAAATTCGACCGCATATGCACCGACCTTTCTCTTAAAACCGAGCAGACAAAGGAGAAAAAAGTCTCCGAGCTTTCCGACGGAAATAAAATGCGGCTTATGCTTGCCTCTGTCTTTGCCCGCCGTGACACTGCCGTGCTTATGATGGACGAACCCGCTTCTCCCTTAGACCCCGTAATGCGTGACAATCTCTGCGATATGATAAGGGAATACCTGTCGGAGGATAACGAAAACCGCAGCGTGGTATTTTCCACCCACAACATCAGCGATATGGAAAATGTCACCGATTATGCGGTAGTTGTGGCAAAGGGAAAGATCGTCGAGCAGGGCTTTGTGGAGGACCTGAAAGAGAAATACATTTCCGTAAAGGGCGAGCCTGCCGACGCCGAAAAGGCAAAGAAATTCATGCTCACCTTCAGCCAGAGCAAATACGGCTTTGAGGGCATATGCCTTGCGGAAAATCTTGATAAGCTGGCGGGAATGGATATAAGCACCGAAGCCCCGGGCTTGCACCAGATAAGCGTTGCTGTTATGAAAGCGAATATGTAGGGAAAAGCCGCCACACATAGCCGGTTGTAAAATAAATATGATATTGGAAAGAAAGGGTGCATTAAAATGGGCAAAGCAAAAGCCCCCGACTGTATCGGGATATTCTACCCCAAAAGGGGCGTGAAAAAATACATAGGTTTTCCGCTGATAGGTATGCTTATACTCGCTGCGGGAAGTATTATCATATCGCTGCTTATCATAAATTCGGGGGACAAGGAATTACAGGAATTTCTGATACTTCAGAATTTCCTTGCCCTTTACGGCATTCCCGCAATATCGGTGCTTCTGGAGCTGATAAGCGAATGGGTTTCCACAATGCAGTATGCGGGAAAGTCCCCAAAGCGGCTTATACTTCTGCGCACTGCCCCCGAAATGGAATGGGTACTCAAAAATGCCTTTGTATTTGACGAGATACGCAAAGCAGTTTTCTGCATTATAACAGCGGCTTTGTCGGCGGCTGCGGCAGGGCTTACGGGGCAGCATTCGTCTGAGGCTCTTATTCTATGGGCTGTGTTCACGGCGGCAAATATGTACTTTATTTCGGTAATAGCCACGGTTATCGTAAGGTTTATAGACAATATTACGGCAATGACTATCTTAGTTTATTTATGGCTGGCGATCACAGGGGGACTGAATATGCTGTTTTCGGGGTTTGTTCTTGACGGGAGCAGCGCTGCAATGTGCATAACACTTGCGATTATTTTTGGAACGAGCGCAGGGATAATCACCTGTGCGGCAGCTGTAAAAAGGGCTTGCAGTTGCAGACATTCCGATGAAAGGGTAAAAGGGAGCTGATAATATGAACGAGATCATCAGGTGCTTGAAGCTTGTGGAATACGGCACTCAGGCGAAGGTAACAAAGATTTTCAGCATAATTTTCTTTGTGATAGGTATAGCGTACTTCTTCTTTACCTTAAACATGAGCGGTTGGTTGAACGGTTTCAGCGGTTTTATAATAGGCTTTGGGGGAATGTTCCTGTGGCAGCCGGCTATAACCTGCAACTATCTGAAACTGACCGACAGCGCGCCAATGCGCAAAATGATGACAGTGAGATTCTTCCCCCTGATGAGTTTTGTGACGTTTGCTGTACAGATCGTGTTCTTTGCCGCAGCAGGGGGCATAGCCTCCGCCTTTCTGCCCATGGCGGGGCGGAATGCGGTGAACGCCATGATATTATCTGTATTGACGGCAGCTCTTGTTTGCATCGCAATTTGTATGCCTAAGCTAAAACCCGTATTTATATTTTTCGACTGGCTTGTTTGCACTGCTGCCGTTGAACACATTTTGATAGATGACACCTATGATTTTGCGGAGCTTACGGGGATAGGCTATGACAGGATATTTTCCTGGGCGGTGGTCTGCATAGTGGGAACGGGACTTGTTTCTCTCCTTACCTTAGGCGTTCTGAGACTGCTTTACAAAAAGCCCTACAGCAGCTTTTACAGGAAAATGGCGGAAAATTATAAAGGAAATTTTTAAGGGAGTGTTTTATATGATAAAAGATCTTATAACCTGCGTGAAGCTCATACCCTACGGAAAAAGAGCCAAGCTGAATATTATCTGCGGTATCGTCAGCATTGTTATAAGCATACTTGCGGTTGTCTTTTCCCTGTGGGAGAGCGATGCGGCCACTGCCAGCTTCTATCCTGCGTTTTTTATGTTCGAGGGCTTTATATTTCTGACCCAGCCTTCCATGACCATTGCTCAAAGAGGGGGACTTGCGTTTGCTCCCCTTCGCAGGGCGGCGGATATTTATTACCAGCCCATATGCGTTTTCGCGGCGGCGACCGCTGCAAACGTTCTGTGGGGGATTATCGGCTGCATTGCTGCGGCAGTTTCTCCGGCGACAGTGAATATGTCGGTGTTTACTCTCAGCATGGGAGTTGTTATGACTATTATGTTTGCCTGGAGCGTTACGCTTATGAAAATGAACGTAGGGGGATATATTGTGGGGATAATTATAATGATCGTGGTACTGGTAGGCAGCCAGGATATGGCGAGTGAGGTACTGGGCAATATCAAAGACATTCAAAACCCGATAACGGTGGTGCTTCTGGCCGCTCTTGTCTGCGAGGCTGCAAGCGCTGTTATCTCCCTTATAGACTGCTTTGTGCTTAAATGTCTTTACAAGAAAGAATACTCCAGATTTACAAAGCAGCTGGTGGATATGAACTGAAAAAAGGAGAGAGCGGAATGGGTAATTTTAAAAGGGCTGCGAGGATCATAGTTTTAAGCGGAAAGCATAAGATCGTAGCTTCCGGAGTTATTGCCGCTGTGATCTTAAATACTTTAATGATATTTGCGGATACGTTTAATTCCGGCACAGGGAGAATATGGGTGAGCATGGCAATGATGAGCCTTGCAGTGCCCTCAATGATAGGGAATGCAGATATACTCGGTTTATGTCGGGCAGTGACGACAAGTAAATTGAGAAAATATATATACGGAAAATTTTATACAATAATGACCGTCCTGTCGGCGCTGCTTGTTTACGCAGCGGAATTTGCCGCAAGGCTTGCAGCGAGCGGTCTTACAAAGGATATGACCGCTGCGGAAAATGCAGGGGAGGAAAGTATTATGATTGCATTGATCTTATGTATCGGAATAATTAATACGGGAATGCTTAGTCTCGGCAAATACGGGCTTGCCGTTTACATAGGCAGCGGAGCATTTGTACTGGCGATTGCAGGGGGAATAATTTCCGTCCCGTTTAATGTCCCGGAGCTTGCCTCGGGAAATCACGTGTTCGACTTTATATTGGGCGCGGCAATAATTATTGCAGGAGCGGCAGTGCAGTATTTCATACGCAGAAAATGCTACAAAAAACAGTCCTATCCTTGGGGTAAAAACGCGCCTGAGGAAATGGCAGAACTTTTGGGGAAATAAAAATATAAGAGGAAAAAATATTTACGTGATACGAGACCTGTTTAAAACTGCATTACCGAATGCACAAACAAAAATGTCCGCCCGAATCAAAACAGGCGGACATTTTATATTAACCGTTTGCTATTACCGCCCTCGCCAGCCGTATTCCGTCCACCGCAGCGGACATTATACCGCCCGCATAGCCTGCCCCCTCGCCGCAGGGGTACAGCCCTTTAAGGCTCACGCTGCACATATCCTCACCGCGGGGGATTTTCACTGGAGAGGACGTCCTCGTTTCGGGAGCGGTAAGCACGGCGTTTGCATCGCCGAAGCATTCCATTCTGCGGGCAAAAACACGCAGTCCCTCCCGCATTTTTTCCGTCACAAAGGAGGGGAGAATCTCGTCAAGATCGCAGGGTACTACCCCTCTTGAATAAGTGGGGATAACGTCTCCCTTTTCAAAGGAAAATGTCTTTGGCAGCTTTTCTTTTTTAAGAAAAGCCCCCACCGTGCACCCGGGAGCGGCATAGCTTCTCCCCGCCGCCGCAAATGCACGCCGTTCTATTTCCCTTGCAAAGGCTACTCCGTCCAGCGGACGGCTGCCGAAATCTGCGGGAGATACCGCCGCCACCAGCGCCGCATTGGCGTTCACTCCGTCTCTTGCATAAACGCTCATGCCGTTGGTAACTATGGTTTCCGCCTCGCTTTGAGAGGGAATGACCGTCCCCCCGGGGCACATACAAAAAGTGAAAACCGCTCGGCCCCCGGGAGGTTAGCGTTGGGGGGATTGCCA
>CAMWLD010000236.1 GCA_947175005.1 uncultured Ruminococcus sp.
CGACGACAACGCCCAGATGATAATACTTAACGAGGATCACATTGACAAATACGAGGATATAATCGGCACATATCTTGTGAAGCTTTCCGGGCGAAGCCTTACCATGAGCGACAGTCAGAGCGTTTCCTGTCTGCTGCACGCCATAGGGGACTTTGAGCGTATTTCCGACCATGCGCTGAATATTCTCGATACTGCCAAGGAAATATATGAAAAGAAAATAGAATTTTCCGATATGGCCAACCGTGAGCTGAACGTGCTTTTCAGGGCGGTTGAGGATATTATGAACATAACCGTCAAGGCCTTTGAAACGGGAGATGTTATGCTTGCCCGCCGTGTTGAGCCTTTGGAGGAGGTCGTTGACACTCTGCGCAGCGATATGAAAACTCACCACATTGAGCGGCTTCGTGAAAAGACCTGCACCATTGAGCAGGGGTTCATATTCACTGATCTTCTCACCGATCTGGAGCGGGTCTCCGACCACTGCTCGAATATTGCGGTGAACCTTATTCAGCTCAGCGACAACAGTTTTGAGAATCACCAGTATCTGAACACCGTTAAAAGCGGCGATAATAAGGAGTTCAAGGACTTGTACAAGGAATATTCCATTAAGTATACGCTGCCCAACTAGAGGCAAGAGGTTCAGAGGCAAGAAGCAAGAAATTTATTTCCGTATAGGAATGCATATATGAGGAATAGAATAATATGAGTTATATTTGGAGCTGCGGAAATATGTGGGGCATTTGCCGATAATAAGTGTAGGTGCTACGATAATTGTTCTTAATGATAAGAATGAGATACTCCTTAATTTGCGGAGCGATACCGGAAATTGGGGGATCATAGGCGGCGGAATGGAGCCGCCCGAAAGCCTTGAGGAAACTGCTGCCCGTGAGCTGTGGGAAGAGGCGGGGCTGAAAGCAGAGCGGTTTGAGCTTATGGAGGTGCTGTCGGGCGGGGAGCTGTTTTTCCGATATCCGGGCGGCGATGAAATATATACGGTTATTGCTTTGTATAAGGCGATTGGCGTGAGCGGCGAATTATCAATAAATGATGATGAGAGCCGCAGGCTGCAATATTTTCCCTTGAATGCGCTGCCGGAATTGGAGAGCAGGGCGGAGTATGTGATAAGGAAGATTGCAGATAAGATCATTTAAAGCGGGAGCGGCTGCGGGTAAAACAAAATGGTATAATGAAGAGGTGCTGATATGATAAAAGAGGCAGGCAAAAATGACATTGAGGAATGCGTGAATGTGATTCGTGAAAGCTTTGGTACGGTTGCAGATGAATTCGGATTTACGGAGGAGAATGCACCGAGATTTACCGCTTTTGCAACAACATCGGAACGCTTGGAGTGGCATTTAAACGGTGAACATCGCCCGATGTATGCCTATTGGGAAAATGAAAAAATAATAGGTTATTATTCTTTGCTGTTACAGGATAACGGGGAATGTGAACTGAATAATCTATGCGTTCTTCCGGAATACAGGCATAAAAAGATAGGCGAAAAGCTGCTTATGAATTCTTTTGACAATGCCCGAAATTTGAATTGTACGAAAATGAATATCGGAATAGTGGAGGAAAATCAGGTTTTGAGAAAATGGTATGAGGGCTTTGGATTTGTACATACAGGAACGGAGAAATTTGATTTTTTCCCCTTTACCTGTGGTTATATGGTTAAAGAATTGTAAGATCACACATGTCAGCATTCGAATATGATCTACTGCAAAATTCGGAGGATAAACATTATGTATATCTGCAAACAGGCCTCCTTTGAGGAAACGAACGAAATCGTTTGGCGGGGGCATGGGAAATGACAGAAACAGAATATGTCAAAAATATAATGAACACTGTGGATAAAAGGCGTGTTCGGAAAATTTGCGAGAAAATAATTAAGGAATGCAAAGCGGACGGTGACCCGACAGAACTTATGTACCTTCTTGCTGTTTGGCTTTATATATTCGGACATAATGATGAATCGCTGACTTTATGCGGCTTTTTACAGGATAGACCTTTTTCGGAACGTTTTATTATACGGAACACCATTGACAAGGCTTTATGCTTAAAGGCAAGAATACTGCGTGAGCAGGGGAAAACAGAGGAAAGCCGGGAAATTTCCGAATTTGTAAAGCAGAAAAGGGATAAAAGATTTTATACATACACAGACGGGTGGAATGTTTCCTACGATAAAAGTATCGGATATGCGTTGAGCGTTGGCGATAGAGCTATGGCACGGAATTGGAGGAACGAGAAGCTCACAATTGCCATTCAGTACCGTGAGACAGCTTCTTCCGATCTGTCTGATTATGAAATGGAGGAGATGATTGCAGGGCTGCTGGAGGAGCTGAAAACAGAACGCTGAAATTATTATTGGAAAATATATCCGAAAGGAGAAGTATATACAATGTCAAAAACACTTATAATCGGCTGCGGCGGAGTAGCCGGAGTTGTTATCCACAAATGCTGTCAGAATTCGGAGGTGTTCGGGGATATTATGATAGCTTCCCGCACCAAGTCCAAGTGCGACGCTATAGCCGAGAAGCTGCGGGGGACTACCTCTACAAAAATATCCACCGCCAAGGTGGATGCGGACAAGGTAGAAGAGCTTGTCGCGCTGATGAAAGAATATCAGCCCGACATATGCATTAACGTTGCCCTGCCCTATCAGGATCTTACTATTATGGACGCCTGCCTTGAATGCGGCGTGGATTATGTGGACACCGCCAACTACGAGCCGGAGGACACGGCAAAGTTTGAGTATTCCCACCAGTGGGCATATCGGGAGCGGTTTGAAAAAGCGGGGATAACCGCCCTGCTGGGCAGCGGATTTGATCCGGGAGTTACGGGAGTTTTCTGTGCCTATGCCCAGAAGCATTATTTTGATGAGATACACTATATCGACATTCTTGACTGCAACGGCGGTGACCACGGCTATCCCTTTGCCACCAACTTCAACCCCGAGATAAACATTCGTGAGGTCAGCGCTAAGGGCAGCTACATCGAAAACGGCAAGTGGGTGGAGACCGAGCCTATGGAGATAAAGCGTGAGTATGATTTTGCGCAGGTGGGAAAAAAGGATATGTATCTGCTGCACCATGAGGAACTGGAGTCACTGGCGCTGAACATTAAGGGGATAAAGCGTATCCGCTTTTTCATGACCTTCGGGCAGTCGTATCTTACTCATCTTAAATGTTTGGAAAACGTGGGAATGACCTCCATTGAGCCGATAAATTACAACGGCATGGAGATAGTGCCCCTGCAGTTCCTGAAAGCTGTTCTGCCCGACCCTGCTTCTCTGGGTCCGAGGACAAAGGGCAAGACCAATATCGGCTGCATAATGCAGGGGGTAAAGGACGGCAAGCCTGTGAACTACTATGTTTACAATGTTTGCGATCATCAAGAGTGCTACAAAGAGGTCGGGTCACAGGCAATTTCCTATACCACGGGCGTTCCTGCCATGATAGGGGCTATGATGATACTGACCGGCAAGTGGAAAAAGGCGGGAGTTTATAATATTGAGGAATTTGATCCCGATCCCTTTATGGACGCGCTGAACAAGTGGGGCTTGCCCTGGATAGAGGATTTTGACCCGAAATTAGTGGACTAAAAATAAATGTTATTTGGCACAGTATAAAATAAAGCAGGAGATAATGGCGTATCTCCTGCTTTTTTTACCGCCTTGGCAGATTTTGCTTGAAAAGCCCGTGACTTGTGCAGTACCACAGCAGCAGTCCCTCGCTTTTGGGCAGACGTGCAGACAGTCCCCATTCGGGGTACTGTTTTTTTAGAATAAGCGTATCGTCCGTAAGCAGCGCAATAAATGAAATATAATGCTCCCTTGACATTTCATGGTCGCTTGTGATATACCATTCGCCGTCGCTGTCCTCAAATTTCAGACAGTCCTCTTTTTCGGGGATTTGCGCTGTCAGGGCGGTCAGCTTATTTCCGCAGCAGCTTACGTTTGCCTTATCTGCGGAAAAAAGCAGGTTGCCGCAGTCGGGGCAAACATAGAAATTCATTTTTTTCATATTTTGTGCACTCATATCCTTTTCCTCCAAATCTCCCCTTAGTAGGGAATCCGTGTTTACCTTCAATGCCTCCGAAATTTGAGTCAGCAGCGATATATCGGGTGCGCCGCAGCCCCGTTCCCACTTGGAAACGGCTTTGTCGCTTACTCCGATCATTTCCGCAAGCTCCGCCTGGGTCATGCCCTGCCTTTGCCGCAGGCTTCTGATAATGCTTCCTGTTTTTATCTGATCCATGTTATCTCCTCCTCTGTTACATTATAACACAGATTCGGGAGATTTTCAATAAACGCAGTGTAGAGT
>CAMWLD010000237.1 GCA_947175005.1 uncultured Ruminococcus sp.
TCTCCCACAGGGTCAAGAAAAACCTGGGTCTTGTGCTTTAGCCTGCGAAAGGCGTTGGAGTGGAGTATCCTGTCCCTGTCCCGCTGAAATTCCGTGCGCATGGGGCATTTAGCCTCCGGTTTTTTCCGCCTGCTGTTTTTGGAAAGGCACGCTTCCTCGCAAAGAGTACCCATTTCCAGCATTTCAAGCTCTTCTCTTACGGTCATATGGCTGTGACCCCCTTGATAATTAATAATGATACAGCTGCCGGTTTTCCTTGCCTATGGCAGAGAAACTTTTATCGACAATTTATCTTAGTTTCATAGCTTGTGTTTGTAAATATTTTTATGTCTGACATATTCACAGGATATTTATACTTATGCGCGCGCAAGATACGCTTGCAGGCGCTGCCTTTTCTTAACGCAGGCAAAAAATTTTCTCTTTATAATATTAATACTTAAAAAAAGTCGAAATTCCTTTTTTTAAACCGCAACTTTGTATACCTGCACAAATTCAAGCGAAATCTTCAAAGGATAATTCACCTTTTTGCACAATAACATTTCCGCAGCATATATCCACAACTTCCTTTTCAAAGGGCAGAACATCTCCCTCGGGGCAAATAAGGGAAATTTTTACATCAGCCCCGAAATACGTGTCCGTGACCTTTACGGGGAATTTCGGCAGCATGGCGGAAAGCTTTCCGTAAAGGTTGTAGTCGGCAGTGATCTCCATGGGATAGCAGCTTTTCATCACCTTGCGAACTCCCGCGTCCACCGCGATCCTCGCCGCCTTGGAGTACGCCCGCACAAGTCCGCCGCCTCCCAGCAGTATCCCCCCGAAATACCTCGTCACCACGCAGCAAACGTCCGTCAGACCCTCCTTTCGCAGAACCTCAAATACAGGCACTCCCGCCGTACCCTGCGGCTCGCCGTCGTCGCTGTACCGTGTAATGCTGCCCTCCCGCAGGATATAGGCGTAAACATTGTGGGTAGCCTTTCTGTGGCGGGCTTTTATCTCATTGATAAATCCCACCGCCGCATCATCGGTCTCAACATGACTTATATATCCGATAAATCTCGACTTCTTCTCGGTAAATTCCGCCTCCGAAAATCCCTCAAGTGTAATGTAATCCGACAGGGGCATATATTATCCCTCCCAAAATCAACTGTTTCGCCGCTCCATAAATATCCTGTACAGCGCAAATGCCGCATTTCCCGGTGAGTCGGGAAAAAGTGTTTTGACCACATCCTCCGCCCTTGTCCATTCGGCGGAATCCACTTCGGCGGACAGCTTCAGTGGCGCTTTCTTCGCCCTGCCTATAAAACCGTGCATAAGCAGGTCGCTTTTGGCAAACCAGTATGTGCCGCCGTATTCAAGAGAATCCAAGGTTATCCCGATCTCCTCTCTTACCTCCCGCAAAGCCGCTTCCTCGGCGCTTTCCCCGGGACTTATGTACCCGGAAACAAAGGAAGTGTATTTGTCCGACATATATCCCTGCCGCAGCAGCGCAATTTCGTCAAACTCATTTGCCACAAGCACTATCGAGCAGCTGCCGAAGCTGTCGAACCAATATTTCCCGCAGCTTTCGCAGAACGGAACATTTCCGTCGTCCCCTGCATTTTTTAATTTCAGCTCACTGCCGCACAGAGGACAGAATCTGTAACGCATATTCTCACCGCCTTTTTATAAGTAGAAATTCCCACATAATATCCGAATTTTTACTGCCGCCAAAACCGAAAAAACCGCCTGCGCCGATTTAAGCGCAGACGGTTTTGGGGTGCGGAAAAAATTACTTGTCCAGACCGAAACGCTTCTTGAAACGGTCAACACGTCCGCCGGTGTCAACGAGCTTCTGCTTGCCTGTGTAGAACGGGTGGCACTTTGAGCAGATCTCGACTCTGATGTTCTCCTTGGTGGAGCGGGTCTTGATCACATTACCGCAAGCGCAGGTAATGGTGGTTTCCACATAATTGGGATGAATACCCTCTTTCATACTTTGCACCTTCTTTCGCTGTTTGTGGAAATGCCTTTGGCAGTTCCGGAAAAGCCTTTCGCAATTCCGTAATATTTATAACACAGCAGCCCATCACAGTACCTCGGACAGTAGTGCTATGGAATAATCACAAAATTAATTATATCATGTTTCGATTTTTTTTGCAAGCCTTTAAAATCAATTTTTGTAAATTTTGAGTGAAAATTTTATGAATTTTCGGAAAATTCTGTAAAAAAAGCAACAGGCAGGGGAGTGACCGACCTTTTTCCCTGCCCGTTGCATATGTACCATATGCATTATCACTTTTTCAGATTTGTCATCAGGAATGCCGTAAAATCCACCTCGGGCAAAGGCCTTGAGAAATAATACCCTTGAATGAAATCCACCTTCATGGAGGAATATTTCTCCACCATTTCCTTGGTTTCAAGCCCCTCCGCCACGATCTCCAGCCTCATATCCTTTATCATTCTCACGGTATTTTCCAGAATGATAAGCATTTTCGGGTTGTTCTCGTAGTCCGTAAAGGTCTTGTCCAGCTTGATTATTTTAAGAGGCAGTGTAACTATTCTCTGCATATTCGAGTAGCCCGTGCCGTAGTCGTCCAATGAGAAATAAATTCCCGCTTCCGAAAGAATCTTCAGATTTTCCATAAGCACATTCTGCGCAAAGGAAGTAGCGGTCTCCGTTATCTCCAGATTGATGCACTTGGTGTCCACGCCGTAGCGGTTTATTATCTCCAGTACATTCCGTGCCAGACCGCTTTGCATACACTGTGCCACCGACAGGTTCACTTCAATGTATTCCAGTCCGCATTCCTTGAATTCCTTGCTTGCAATATATCTGCAAACCTCTTCCAGAACGAACGTGCCTATCTTGTGGATAGCGCCGTTTTTCTCCGCCACGGGAATAAACAGCTCGGGGGATATAAACCCATGCTTCTCGTCTTTAAGCCGCAAGAGAGCCTCCGCCGAGGTAAATCTTCCCTCGTTCACAGAATAGATCGGCTGATAATATACCATAAAATTATGGTTTGCAAGAGCATTTTCGATTATCTCATCCATTTCCTGCATAATGTCATAGTGCTTTTTCTCAAGTATCTCCGAAGCATAGGAAACATTCCCCGTAAAGGGCAGTTTTTTATGGAAATCGCTGCCGAAAGCGTCCAATGTAAGATAATCGTCCACATCATCGGGGCAGTGCACTATACATACATATGTAACAAGGCTTATCTCCATGCCGTTAAGATCGAAGGATTCCTTCATACGCTTTGCAATTTCGTCCGCAGCGGGCTTTATGTTGTCCCCGTCTGGGTCGACCACTATGCGGAAACAGCCGTTTTCCACATAATAAAGGCTTGCTTCCGTCCCGTGAGACTGACAGATATGCACCAAATTCTCCGCTATCTGCCGCATAAGCTCGCCCACACGCTCATATCCAAGTATCGTGTGAACCGAAACATAGTTGGAAATGTTCATCATAATAATATCGCAGGGCTTGTGGTTGATGAACGCTCTTTTCATATCCGCCACATATTTTCCGTACCGCTCCAGTCCCGTTACAGGATCCATAAATTCCTCGGGACGGTGAATGGATATGGAAATAAGCATGATACCCATGGTATACATAAATGTAGCTACCCGCAGGTTATGGCTGAAGAACTGCCATACCTCCGCCACGACCTCTGTGAAAAAGATAACCGTTATAATGGACACCTGCATTTTTGAAAGGGTTTTCCTGTATCTTGCAATATACCAAAAAATGTATACCACATAAAATGCCACTGCCCCGTAAAGCGTTATGAACAAAGGTCCGTGAACATACTGATCCTTATCGTTATAAAAGAATGTGCTTTCCGTAAACGGAGTTGTCAGCAGCAGAACGGCAATATACCCCAAGGGCACCAGGTGCATATACATATACACCTTGTTTTGCCGCAGCCTGAACATAGTATCGGTCAGCGAAATTATGTAAAACATAAACATAGGCGTTATCGCCACATGAATAAACAAATATGCGCAGTGGAGGAATATCATCAGCCCATGGGATTTGTGGGCATTGTCCGCAACAGCGGAAAAAGAGTCCAGTACAGCAGCGACAAAGTTCATGACCATGATCCCCAGGAACAGCTTGTTCTGCCTGCCTCTTGTCATGCCCCTTATAAGCATGGACAGTATCAGCAGCAGAAGCACCGCAGCCGATGAATAATTCAAATAATTTATTTTAAACAATTGATGATTCACCTCTTAATTAAAGGGGCAGCACGGAAGGTCTTTCCTTGCGCAATACCCTTGCCAAATAAATTTGTCAGCCAAAATATTTTGTCAGACAAATACCCTTGTC
>CAMWLD010000238.1 GCA_947175005.1 uncultured Ruminococcus sp.
TTATTGTTTTCACTAAGCGTTCCCAGCGCCAGAGTTACCCTGTTGCCCGTAATTTCCGTAACTTCGCCGGTAACTGTAATGTCAAAGTCCTTTGCCTCGTAATTATTGACAGCCGCTGTTGTCATTTGAGGCATTTTCTCCTCATTTTTATCGGAACAGCCCGACATTCCCGCCATGTAAAAGGACATCACCGCAAGCAATATAAATAAATTCTTTTTGTTCATGTAAATTCTCCTTTATTATTCGCTTCCAAGGGCTTCTATAGGCGTAAGACGGGACGCCTTGAGAGCGGGATAGAACCCGAAAAGCGTTCCCGTTACCACCGCAAATACCAGTGATAACACTCCCGCCAATGCCACAGGCTCCGCACGTGTTCCCGTAAGTTCAACCGCAGGGATAAGCGCATATCCCGCACCAACGCCTGCAATTCCTCCCAAAAGCGCCATCATTCCCGCCTCAAGAAGAAATTCAAGCAGAATGACGCGTTTTTTGCTGCCGAGAGCTTTCAGAAGTCCGATCTCACCCGTGCGCTCCTTGACCGTTACAAAAAGCACGTTCATTATTCCTATCCCGCCGACAATAAACACTATGGATGCCACTGCTATAAGTAAGGTCTGCAAGGTCTGCGCCGACTGCTTTGCAGCTTCCATTTGGCTGCCTGCGTCGGTTATAGTAAAGGAAGCGCTGGGATAATTCTGTTTGAGTATTGTTTCAATGTCCGCCATAACGTTTTCCACCTCGGAAACATCTGAAGCCACTGCGGTGATCTTAGGGTCAATTGAATTTCCGAATATATATTTTTTCGCCGTAGAATAGGGAATGTAGATCGCTTCGTCGGGGCTTATCCCCGATGTGACCGTTCCCATTGAAGCAAGCACTCCCGTTACCTCATAATTCTTGCCCTCAATGGAGATCATCTCTCCCTGGGCAAGATACGCTGCTCCGAAAATATTCTGCGCCGCCTTGTAGCCCAGCACACAGACCTTTGCATTATCTTCCTCATCGTCCTCATTGAAAAATTCACCGTACTGCACTTCAAGATTTGTTATCTTAGCATATTCGGGCATAACTCCCGCAGCAGTAAAGGTCGTTTCCTCCTCCAGATCGCCGCCCTCGACGGCTGCGTCCCCATTTGCCGTTATGGAGATAGATTCAATATTCGGAACTACCGCCGCAATATCATCAACATCATCCTCGGTAAGCGTTACCGCACCCATTCGTGAAGCTCCCCCTCCGGAAAAGGAAACTCTGCCGCCGCCTCCCGAGCCGCTTCTTGACGACATTCCGCCGCCGGGTGCTCCGGAGGGCATTCCACCGCCGGTCGAACCCCCGCCAAATCCTCCGAACGGACCGCCTCCCGGCATTCCGCCTCCGCCAAAATCGGGCATACCGCCTCCTCCGGGCATTCCTCCACCCGAAGGACCGCCACCGCCGCCTCCGAAATTATTCATCATGCCCTCCAGAATGGTGTCCATACTCTGACCTGCCGTAACCTCTACCGCGCCGGCGCTAAGATTTTTAAACTGATCCGCAACATCCATTTTTCCGCCCTGACCGATAGCGATCACCAGAACTATAGTTGCCGAGCCCGCTACGATTCCCAGAGAGGTAAGAGCGCATTTTGACTTGTTGGACAATATATTTATGAATACCATTTTGATAAGCTCGGTAAAACGCATTTTATCATATCCTCTCAAGTTAAGTCATTATTAAGTTATTGAGCCGCAAATCGACCGTTTTCTTAAAACCGATCAAAAGCCCGAGTAAATACTTAGTCCCTGCTAAGCTCAATTTCCATAAGGACCTTGTCGCCTGCCGAAACGCCCTCGGAAATCTCAACGTAGCGCCCGTCCGTAAAGCCCGTGACGACCTTTTTTTCAACTACGTTTCCGTTCTCATCATATTCCTTGACATAGGAAGCGCCGTCCTTGAATGTTATTGCATGACGTTTGTATAAAGCACGCCGCTTGCCTGTCCCTCAAGGAAAGTCACCTCTCCGCTCATTCCCTCAAGAACATTAAGTCCGCTTTCATCGTCAAGCTTAACAGTAACAGTGTAGCTTATTGAACCGCTTGAACGTGCAGGCTCTGTGGAAATAGTGTCGATAACACCCGAAAAGCTCTTGCCTTCATATGCCGTGAGATTTACAGAGCATTCCTGTCCGGCGGTCAGAGAAATAATATCCTCCTCGGAAACCGACGTGTTCAGATAAACATAACGGGAATTCATGATCGTTGCAATGTTCATATTAGCGACAATGCTGTCATTCTCGGAAACAGATACCGACGATACCGCACCGCTGCACGTGGCATAAACTATGCCGCCCGTTCCTATGCTCTCGCAGAATTCCTCGTATTCCTCAAGCAGCTTATCATATTCTTTCTTCTTGCTTTCCACAGCGCTTTCCGCAGAAGCTACAGTCTGCTCGTAGACCGTCTGCGCAGAGGAAGCTTCCTCTGCTGCCAAGCGGAGATTTTGCTGCTGCTGAAAATTTTCGTCTGCCTCATTTACCGTCTGACTTGCAATGTTAAATTCCGCATTGTCAATATCATGCGAAAGCACCTTTATTCTGTCGCTTATATCGTCCTTATCATTGTTTCCGTAAATTTCAATGAAATCCTCCCTATAATCTTCATATTCCTCACGCAGCTCTGTAATTTCACTGTTCAGATCGGACATTTTTCTGTTATACTCCGACATCAGATCGCTGTATTCATCCATTTCATCCTTATAAGCAGAGGTTATCTTTAAGTGCTCCTTAGCTGTTTTTTCAAGCTCATCAATTTTGTCCTCATAATCCTCGATCTTATCGCTTATTTTTTCGTCCAGTCTTTCGTATCTCAAATAAGCCAGATTTGCCGAATTGTATGCAGTGTATTTTTCCTGCATTTCCTTTTGCGCCTTATTAAGCTTATCTGCGGCCGAAGTCGATGAAGAATTTGACGTATCCTGTGAATTTTGTGAATTGGAAGAATCGGATTTTGAGCCCTCGGTCGAATTTCCGGCTGAGCTTTTTGTATCCTCATCATAAGAGGTCAGCTGAGAGTTATTATAATTTTTCTTTGCATCCTCGTAAGCCACACAGGCTGCGTCATATTCTGCTTTCGCTTTATCATAAGCTTCTTTAAGCTCACCGATCTCTTCCATATTTGAAGAAACGCTGTCTATGTATTCGTTATACTCGTCACGCATATTTTCGGTGTTTTGATTGTTCTGCGAATCTGTTTTCTGATATTCCTTACAGACCTTCTCCATGTCCTTGTAATGATCTTCCATTTCCTTGTAGATTTTCTGCATTTCTTTGTATTCTGCTTCATATTCCTCAAGGCGGCTCTCATAATCGGTGATGATCTTATAATCATCATCATAGGTAAGGCTAAGCGCAGTATATTCCTCCAGCTCGCTTTGAAACTCCGACAGATTTTCCTGCTCCGATGCCTTGGAGCGCTCGTTCTTTTCAAGATAAAGCTCATATTCCGATTGCGCAGTCTCGCCTTTTTCCAGGGAACTTGCAAGGGTTTGCTCCGCCTGGAATGTCTTTGTTTTATACTCCTGCTCTGCCTGCTGCAAAGCAAGCTTGGCGTCTTTTAATTTGCTTTCATACTCCGCTTTTACTTCATCAATATCATCAATGCTCAGTCTGACAATGGGATCGCCTTCCTTTACCGATGAACCCGTTTTTACATAAACCTCCAGAACCTCGGCAGCACAGGGAAATGAAACATATTCCCTTTCAAGGCTTACCGTTCCGCTCTCGGTTATCCCAACGGTAATATCTCCTTTTGAAATGGAATATTCGCGGTAGCTTATATTACTTTCCTCCGAGGAAGATGAAACCGAGAAAGCATATACGCCCGCCGAAGTTCCCGCAATTATTATAACAGCGGCGATAGCAGCAAAAATTCGTTTGCTGTGCTTTCTTTTTTCGGTTTTAAGTTTTTTGGCCTGTGTATTCATGTACGATCGATCCTTTCCTGTTATGTGATAAATGTAATTAGGAAAAACATTTTTTATCTCTTTTCTTCTGCCATTATTTTACAGAGTTATACTGTGCTTGTTGTGCTTGTATTGATAAGCAGATGAAAAAAATTATTTGCTAATTATCGTACCGTCTGCAAGGGTGATTGTGTAACCGTTAAAATTGACAGTACCGTTGTTTGTCAGGCTTGTAACCATGCAGTTTCCCGTCAGATTCCATACGCTCCCGCTGTCGATAGTTATCACCGCATTGTTTTCTGCCGCCGTACCGTTCTGCTCATTCGGAATAATATTGACAGCGCCTGTGTAAACGCTTTTATTTGTCAGCGC
>CAMWLD010000239.1 GCA_947175005.1 uncultured Ruminococcus sp.
ACGGCGGGGCAAACTAATCAAAGCAGGGATATATCGGCGGTCTCTCCGGGGGTATGCGATGACTATTTTCATGTCCCCGAGGCAGGCGAGCTTAAAATTGACGGCAATATATCCAAAATAACGCTTCACCTTTCGGGTAACAATGTTATTGAGGCAGGCTATTCCCATATACTGACCGACAAGAAAACCATTTCCGGTGCAAGGCTTTACTCTGTGACGGGGGAGTATGATGAGGCAGGAAACCTATTGCCTCGCCCGGATTGCACAACAAAGGCTTATAATGCTTTGTGCAGGGCAGTGAAAAAGGCTGCTCCCCGTACCGATTTCCGTGCTGCGGATGCTATGTTTACCCAAAAATGGGGAAAGCGTTGCGTTTGCGGACGTCGGGAATACATATCTCCCCTGTGCCGTAAGCTGGCTGAGGACGAGGAGTATGATCTGTATATCTGAGAAAAATTTGTGAATATTTTAAATGAAAAAAATTTAAAGGAGCTGATTTTTTTGAAATATGTAGTAGGTGTTGACTTGGGTACAAGCGGCACAAAGACAGTTTTGTTTGACGAGGTTGGCAAGGTCATAGCCTCGAAAACCATTGAATATCCCATGTATCAGCCGCAGAACGGCTATGCCGAGCAAGACCCCGCAGACTGGTACAATGCGGCTGTGAACACTATTAAAAGCGTTATCGAAAGCAGCGGCGTTTCCGCCGATGATATAGTTGGCGTGGGACTGTCGGGGCAGATGCACGGTCTTGTTATGCTGGACGAAAATAATGACGTTATCCGCAGATCAATTATCTGGTGTGATCAGCGAACCGCCAAAGAAGTGGAGGAAATGAACGGGAAAATAGGCAGGGAAAAGCTTATAGAGATCACTGCCAATCCCGCTCTTACCGGCTGGACAGCCGCAAAAATTCTTTGGGTGAAGAACAACGAACCCGAGAATTTTGCAAAATGCCGCCATATCCTGCTGCCCAAGGATTATATCCGCTTTATGCTGACGGGCGAATATGCAACAGAAGTTTCCGACGCCTCGGGAATGCAGCTGCTTGATGTTCCGCACCGCTGCTGGAGCGAGGAAATCTGCAAGACGCTGGGCATTGATATGTCCCTGCTTGCCAAGGTTTACGAATCCTGCGAGGTAACGGGGAAGATCACCGAAAAGGCCGCAGCACTTACAGGGCTTAAAGCGGGCACTGTAGTTGTGGGAGGCGCAGGAGATAATGCCGCTGCCGCTGTAGGCACAGGAGTTGTAAAGGACGGCAGGGCGTTCACCACCATAGGCACATCGGGCGTGGTTTTCGCCCATACTTCAAGCGTTTCCATAGACCCCAAGGGCAGAGTGCACACCTGCTGCGCCGCCGTTCCCGGGGCATGGCATATTATGGGCGTTACCCAAGGGGCAGGGCTTTCGCTGAAATGGTTCAGGGATAATTTCTGCGCTCCCGAAAAGGAGACTGCCCGCTACATGGGCGTTGACGAATACTATCTTATGGATAAGCAGGCGGAGACCGTCCCGATCGGCGCAAACAGGCTGCTTTATCTGCCCTATCTTATGGGCGAGCGTACCCCTCATCTTGACCCCAATGCAAGAGGCGTTTTCTTCGGGCTTTCGGCGGTGCACACCAAAAAGGAAATGCTGAGGGCTGTAATGGAGGGTGTGGCATATTCCCTGCGGGACTGCGTGGAGGTATGCCGTGAAATGGGTATTAATGTTTCGGATATGATGGCCTGCGGCGGCGGCGGAACATCTCCGCTGTGGCGGCAGATGCTGGCTGATCTTTACGGCTGCCCTGTAAAGACTGCGTCCTCAAAGGAAGGTCCTGCACTGGGCGTGGCAATTCTTGCACTGGTCGGCGCAGGGGTATACGACAGCGTGGAAGCTGCCTGCGATAAGATCTGCGGCGTTGACAAGACTCAGCAGCCCGTTTCGGAAAATATCCCCGAGTACGAGAAATTCTATAAAATTTACCGTGAGCTTTACCCTGCGCTTAAAGCACAAATGACGGCGTTGGCAGAGGTCTGATAAATATATAAACCCAATAAAAGAAGAGGGCTTCGGATTTTTCCGAAGCCCTCGTTTTTATGTTTCTACTTGATTATTTTGCTTATTCCGTCGCGGCTGATTATTGTATTGGCGAACATTGCTTTTATCTGCTTTTCATACTCCCTCGGGTCGGTCATTGCGGGGCTGTAATGGGTAAGCCATAATTCCTCCGATTCCGAAAGACTTGCCACTCTTGCGCTGTCGGAAAAGATCATATGCTGCTTTTCCTTCATTTTTTCACGGTATTCCTCGCTGCCGTACATTCCCTCACAGATGAGCAGATTTGATCTGAAAGCAAATTCCGCCAGTTCGTCAAAATAAACGCTGTCGGTAATGTAGGTCACTTTCAAGGGCTGCCGCTCGCCGTCGGTCACCATTTCCGTTGTAATTTCCCTGCCGTCAATGTTCACGCTTTTTCCCCCGTGCAGCTCTTTCCAGAAATTCACCGGGATTCCCAACGCCTTGGCCTTTTCCGGGCTGAACACAGGCTTGCGCTTTTCGGTAAGGCTGTAGCACAGCCCAGGCACACGGTGACGTATGGGCATATACCCCACCGAAATATCCTCCCACATAATTTCTCCCCGTCCCGATATTTCCTTGACCTTTACTTCAAAGGGCAGCTCGGGGCAAATGCAGCAAAGCTTTTTGATTATCTCCGTCCCTCCGACGGGGCAGTATATTTTTAATGGGGAGGTTTTCCCGAAATTCCCTGTACTTAGCAGCAGACCCGGCAGTCCCGAAATATGGTCGGCGTGAAAATGGGTGATAAGCAGGACGTCCAGCCTTGCAAGGCTTCGGGATATTTTCGCCAGTGCTACCTGCATTCCCTCTCCGCAGTCGATAAGCAGTCCGCTGCCGTCATGCTCCGCCCACAGCCCCGTGAGAAAGCGGTCGGGCAGGGGCTTCATTCCTCCCGTACCCGGCAGAAATATTTCAAGCATATTTTTTGCTCCTTTCCGATCATCCGAACTCTTTATATAATCTTATATTTCAGTATATCACATTTTTTTATTATTGTCAATTTGATATTTGCCCGCAAGCGCCATTTAATTCATCAAAATGCGCTATGGCATAATCGAGTGCGTCGCTGCGCTTTTTAATTATTTCTTCAAGCTCTTTTTGAGAGATCATTTTTCATAACTCCTCTCTAAATATTTTCCGAAAATTTTCTGAAATATCCTTCTGCGCTTCCGAATAAAAAATCACGTAATTATATCCTCCGTACCGAGGTGTTTTCAGCAGGAAAATGTCCGCATTTTTCATGACCGTATTTACATAATCAATATCGCTGCTCACGGGCCCCAAAAGCTCGTCTGGAGAAAAATTATCCGTGTAGATTATTCCCGAAATAAATTCCTCGGGCAGACTTTTTATATCTGCATTTAAGGCTGCAAAATAATTAAAATGTTCACCCGAAAATAATTTAATGAGTTTCTCCGGATAAGGCTTATATACGGGGATATCAAGGAGATAAACAGGAACAAGGCTTTTCTGTAAAAAGCTTTCATATATTTTCAGTCTTACCGAAATGTCACAGCAGTTAAAGCCCACCGATAAGCAGTCATTTTCGCCGTCCTCCGAATAGGAAATGTACATAAGATCATAATCGGTATTATTTTTGAATTTATCCATTTCAAAATGGGAATTAATTCTGCCGTTGCCCAAAAACATTTTTCTGCGGCTCAATGAAATATTAAAGCCAAATTCCCCGAACCATTTACCGTCGGTAAGGCAGGATAATTTTGAGGTGTATATTCCGATCATTTCGGGACGCCTCCTTTGTCATTCTATAAAAAATAATTTCTAAAGATTTTGACCGAATCTGCTTTCATAATTATAAATTTTGCAGAAAAGCTCCAGAAGCAATTTGACCTTTTCACTGTCATTTTCGCAGATCGAATCAAACAGATCGACAATGTGAATATTTGCCTCAAACTTATATTTTTTCGCCAACTCTTCTTTAACAAGGGATATATAATTTCTTTCGTTTTTGTCCGAATAAATATTCTGTGCGACCGCAAATCCGTTTAAGTATGCAATGACCTCTTTAAAGCTGTATTCCTTGCGCCCGAAAAATGCTCCCGGGCGATGTATCATGTGATCAAGCTGACTTGCAATACAGTAATATTCAAGCGGAAAATTCGGATTTCTCATTTTTATTTCCTTTCCGAGCCGTCATAATATTTTTAAAATAAAATCCGCCGAAAAATTTAGTTGCATTTTTTCGGCGGATAGTATCTGTTATATAACTTTACAAG
>CAMWLD010000240.1 GCA_947175005.1 uncultured Ruminococcus sp.
GTTTATCAAAGTGCATTTGAGCAAATTTGTAAAATCGAATACCCTGTATCGGCAAAATTTGAAAAACCTAAAGCTCCCGAGGATCTGATCAAGAAAATATACAGTCTTAAAAATATTTCTCCCGCAAATTTCAATCTGCTGATACCGAGCTTTGAGGACAGCGACTGCTATGTTCACCTTAATATCGGAGATATGGCGGAATTTTTAAGATTCACAGAATGCGGCAGCAATCTGCAATTTACTGCAATAGATACGGAAAACAAATTTATTTTCGACATTGAATTAAACGAGAAGAACGGGTACGATATATGTTTATTTGATTTAACAGGATAGAACGGGCTTCAGGAACTTTCCGAAGCCTTTGACTTTTCCATGCCCAAAAACCACCAAAAGGTTACAAAAAATTTCCCAAATATTACAAAATGGTAACATTGCTAAATTTATAGCCCAAAATTTTATAATAATTATTGACAGACCGAGAAAAATGTAGTAAAATAGAAAATAGAACAAAAAAACAGCAAATTCCCCAAAATGTGAAAAAAGGATCAAAGAAAGGAAACTGTGAAATGAAAGGTTTAAAAAGAAGCATAACGGCTTTGCTGACGGCTCTTTCCCTGACAGCCTCACTTAGCGGGGCTGTGTTTGCGGATTTCTACGACCCTGCCCAGGCATATGCGGAGTATGCAGCGGGCAAAGGCAGCAACAAGGTCAGCAGCGAAAGTTCCGTTGAAGTAAGTTCCCCGGAGGGCGACGATCCGGGATTTGACCCGATAACGGACACGGAAGAGCCTGAATCCCCTGCGGATGAGTTTTTTACCGAGGAAGAGCCACCGACGGACACGACGGGCAATGTGAGCAAGCCTGCCGACGGGATCGAGCTGCTCAGCTTCAAATCGACGATAGAGGTGGGCGAAAGCTTTAAGATAGGATACCGCCTTGCTCCCGATGATTCCGACGATACGGTCACATTCACCAGTTCAAACGCAAAGATAGTCTCGGTGGACAGCAAGGGAAACGTTACGGCAAACGCCGAAGGTACGGTAGTTATTACGGCATATACAGGTTCGGGGGAAAAAGGCTCGTTTACGGTAAACGTAAAGGCTGCCGAATCGGAAGATAATACCGAACCTGCCGCGGGCGGCACTGTTTCCGCTAAAAAAGTAGAGCTGAAGCACCGTGCAATAACAATTTACGAAGGGGACGAATACAAGCTCCAATGTGAGATAACCCCGTCCAATTCCACGGATAAGATTACATACAAGGTTTCCAACAGAGCGGTAATATCCCTTAGCAAGGACGGCACTATTAAAGCAATGGCAGAGGGCAAGGCAGTTGTCACCTGCACGGCGGGACGGGCAAAGGCAAGTATGTCGGTTACGGTTCTGCCCAGCCTTTCAGAATCGGAACAACGGCAGCAGATCGAGGAAGAGCTTAAAAAGGAATATAACGAGCTGGGACAGCTTGTACCCTCCGAGGTGCGGTTTGCGGATGAATCTGCCGCTGTCAGAATAGGTGAGACCATTTATGTGGACGCAAGAGTTTACCCTGCGGGCAGCGTTTACACCTGCAAAATGACATCCGATAACCCCTCTGTGGCAAGAGTGGGCGACAGAGGCGCTATCACGGGCGTTAGCCAGGGAAATGCCATAATCACCATAACCACAGACAACGGCAAGACCGACACCCTTTATGTCACCGTTTACGGCGACGTTATCCAGGGCATTGACGTTTCCAAATGGAACGGCGACATTGACTGGAAAGCAGTGCGCAAAAGCGGCAAGGCAAGCTATGCTATGATACGCGCCTCCTACGGTAGCGAGGACACCGACCCCAAGCTGGTGCAGAATGTAAAGGGCTGTGAAGAAAACGGCATTCCCTACGGCTTCTACCACTATATTTATGCACACAGCGTGACCGAGGCAAAGCGTGAGGCAGCGTATTTCCTGAATGTAATCGCTCCGTATTCTCCCGAATATCCCGTGGTTCTGGACATTGAGGAAGATTTCTACAAGCTGATGGACAAAAAAGAGGTCACGGAGATCGTTATAACCTTTATGGAGGAGCTGGAGAATGCAGGTTATTATGCTATGATCTACAGCTATGCAAAATTTATCAACGATCATTTGATCCTTGATAAGATAAAGGATTACGATATTTGGGTGGCCTGCTGGGGCGACAGCACAAAGCTGGCGGAAAGCTACAGCTACCACTTCGGTATGTGGCAGTACACGGAAACGGGCAAGATAGCGGGCATTGAAGAATATGTCGACCTTAACTACTGCTACAAGGATTATCGCGGGGTCATAAAAAAATACGGACTGAACAGACCGACATATTACTGGTAAAAGAATAATCTTCTATGCCTTTCCTCGCCGCTGACGGGGAAAGGCATAGATTATAAATGCGGGTGAAAAATATGAGAGAATACATAAAAAATCTTGGAGATGTGTTTATTATCCTAATCGTGGGAATGTGTCCCATGGGACTTGGGGTGATATATTCGGCGCTTAGCAGCGGAGGGGAATATGAGGGGATAATAATGTCGGCGGCGCTGCTTGCGGGGGCTTTTTTGTGCCTGCTTGTAATGAAGCGCCAATACGGCATATCCATTGGGGAACACTCTTTTAAGCCCGAAATAAAAACATCTGTGCTTGCTGTAACGGCAGCTCTGTTTTACGAGCTCACGGCTTTGCTGACCATTTACAAGCCCATACTTACAGACTCGGACAGCGGAGGGCTAAGCCCTTTGGAAATAGCGGAATGGGCGGCAGCGGTTATCATTGCCCCGGCTGCCGAGGAACTTATCTTTAGATTTTCTATGCTTTCGCTGCTGTTTGGCAAAAGCAAGGGACGTTTTCAAAAGGCCGTTTCGATAATGATGATCTCCCTGTTATGGACGGTGATCCATTTGAGCGGGAGTTTGCTGAGGCTCGCAGATATTTTTCTTGTGGGTATCTTGCTGGGAATTATCTATTTAAAGTATAAAAATATTTTTTACTGCATTTTCTTCCACGCCGCCGCCAACTTTGCGGCCGGCATTCCCGAAACTTTTTTGATAAATAACGGGTATATTTTGTATATAAGTCTGCCCCTTTGTTTGGCGGTAATATGGTTTTTGATTTTTTCAAAGAAGAAAACATCTCCGGAAAATCGGTAAAAAGTGCTTAATATCGCTGTTTCTAAGACGATATGAGTTTACAGAGCCGTGCTTTTCCGTGGGGTTAAAAAAAGTGAAATGAAATACGAGAAACAGAGAGAAAACGAGAAAAACACAGAGAATTAAAGAGAAACAGGGATTTATTTTCAAAAAATCAGCAAAAAGCTCTTGACAAAGTGAAAAGGATGATGTATAATTATTAATGTTGTGTAAGGAAATAGGTATAAGTTCCCTGTGTAAATGAGTTTTTGGCGGGGACGATACCATCGTCCGTGCGTCAAAATTAACGATACTATATTAAAAAGGAGATTTGACTATGTCAACTTATATGCCTAAGGCAAGCGAAATAAGCCGCAAATGGTATGTACTTGATGCTTCCGGCAAGTCCCTGGGCCGTGTGGCCGCAGAGGCTGCATCCATACTCAGAGGCAAGCATAAGCCCACATTCGCACCCCATGCGGACTGCGGCGACCATGTTATCATCATCAACTGCGCACAGGCTGTTCTCACAGGCAAGAAGCTGGAGAATAAGACCTACAAGTGGCACACAGGCTGGATCGGCGGTCTCAAGGAGATCAAGTACAGCGATATGATGAAGAACAATCCCGAGAGGGCTATGATGATCGCGGTAAACGGTATGCTCCCCAACAATACTTTGGGCAGAGCGGCTCTTACCCGTCTGAGGGTCTATGCAGGCGCTGAGCATAACCACGCCGCACAGAAACCCGAAAACTACGAGATATAAGGAGGGCGTAAGCTATGTACGAATCTAAACAGCAGTATTTTTACGGAACAGGCAGAAGAAAAAGCTCTGTTGCCAGAGTCAGAGTTTACCCCGGCAGCGGCAAGATCACTGTCAACGGCCGTGACATTGACGATTATTTCGGTCTTGAGACCCTGAAGCTTATAGTAAGGCAGCCCCTGGTACTTACAGAAACAGCAGAACAGTTTGACATTGTCTGCACTGTTGAGGGCGGCGGCGTAAGCGGACAGGCAGGCGCTATCAGACACGGCGTTTCCCGTGCGCTCCTGCTCTTTAATCCCGAGCTTCGTCCTGCACTTAAGAAAGCAGGCTTCCTCACAAGAGACCCCAGAATGAAGGAAAGAAAGAAGTACGGCTTGAAGGCTGCAAGACGTGCGC
>CAMWLD010000241.1 GCA_947175005.1 uncultured Ruminococcus sp.
GAAAGTAGGCGGACATAATGATTATCAAAAGCACAGCGGGAACTATAAGGAATTTGGGTGAAAGTCCCCTGGCAAGATAGATCGTGCCCAGGTACTGGGAATATTTCTTAAAAAACTTTGATAGGATAACGGTTAAAAGCTCATTTGAAAAAATAAACACCAGCAGTCCCCCGCCGCCGAAAATTCCCAGTAAAAGCGGCTTTGGCTTAAAAAGGGAAACAATATATACGGGGATCATTATCAGCACCGAGTAGTGGAAAAGCGAGCCTAAGAGAATGACCGCAAGAACGCCTAAATGCTTTCGGTTCACAAAGCAGCCGTACCCCATAAAGACAAAGGCTGCCGCTATGGACTGGCGGGTGAAGTTCATACCGTTATAAAGAAAGGTTATGGCAACGTACAGCCAAGCAGAGAGCCAAGGCATTTTGCTGTATCTGATTATGGTATAGGCTGCGGGACAGACCGTAAGCAAAGCGCAGATAATATTAAGCGCAAGGTAAGCGCAGTCTGTCGGGAAGATCCTTGCGGTAAGCCACATCAGAACAGAGTAGCCCCTTTCAAGCGAATAGCTTTCCGCTATCTGCCCCACAGACATATTATTGTTTATTACACTGTAAAGATATCGGCGATAATTTACGTAGTCATTACCTATATTGTATCTGAACGCCATCATCAGCAGCATAAATCCGAAGCAGCAGCAGACATATATAATATGCTTCTTTTTGCTTGGAGCTATAAAGCAGGTCGGTACGGCAAGCCCGAAAATAAGGGCGATAAGGATATAATATGCTGTCATTTTTTTATCCTTTCTTTTTTATATACTTATCCTTATTATACCACACAATTTATTAAACGTCAACCGATTATTTATGAATTTACTTGCAAATAGGAGAAAATCGAATAAAGGCTATATCCTCCGAACGCAAAAACGGGTCTGACACCGCAAACGGAGCAGACCCGAAATTTCTTAAAGCTTGCGTTTTACGCCCGCGTTTTATGCCCGCGTATTACGCGATTGCCTCTTTTACCTTTTTAACGATATTGTCGGCGCAAAGCCCGAACTCTTTCAGCAGGTCGGCGGCAGGTCCCGAGTGACCGAACACATCGTTCACGCCTACCTTTACCACCTTAACGGGGCATTCCTCGGTAACAACTTCGGCTACAGCGGAGCCTAAGCCTCCGATAACGCTGTGCTCCTCGGCGGTGACGATAAGGCCTGTTTCCTTGGCTGCCTTTATAATGATCTCTCTGTCAATGGGCTTTATGGTGTGAATATTTATCACACGGGCGGAAATTCCCTCGCCGGCCAGAATGTCGGCGGCCTGCAAAGCCTCGTTTACCATAAGGCCTGTGGCGATAATGGAAACATCGCTGCCGTCTTTCAGCTGCACGCCCTTGCCAAGCTCAAATTTATATGTTTCCTTGTCGTTGAAAACAGGCACGGCAAGTCTGCCAAAGCGCATATATACAGGACCCTCAAAGTCAAGGGCTGCCTTTACAGCCGCTTTTGCCTCAACGTCGTCGGCGGGGTTGATAATAGTCATGCCGGGGATAGTGCGCATAAGAGCTATATCCTCGTTGCACTGGTGAGTAGCGCCGTCCTCGCCTACGGAAATTCCCGCATGAGTAGCGCCTATTTTAACGTTAAGATGAGGATATCCTATAGAATTTCTCACTATCTCAAAGGCACGCCCTGCCGCAAACATTGCAAAAGAGCTGGCGAAAACCTTTTTGCCTGTGGAGGCGATACCCGCCGCAACGCCCATCATATTTGCCTCTGCTATGCCGCAATCAATGAATCTTTCGGGACACGCCTTTTTGAATATGCCCGTTTTTGTAGCTGCAGCAAGGTCTGCGTCAAGGACTATAAGGTCGGGATATTCCCCCGAAAGCTCAGCCAATGCCTCGCCGTAGCTTTCTCTTGTGGCTTTTTTAATTACATCTGCCATTGTTTACGCCTCCTTTTCTAATGAAGCCAGTGCGGCTTTCAGCTCGTCCATTGCCTGTGCGTACTGCTCGGCGTTGGGGGCGCTGCCGTGCCAGCCTACCTGGTTTTCCATAAAGGAAACGCCCTTGCCCTTGGTGCTGGTCTGGACTATTGCCACGGGCTGCCCGCTTACCTTTTCCGCCTCGTCGAATGCCTTTTCGATACTGTCAAATTCATGGGCGTCCATGGTGATAACGTGCCAGCCGAATGCCTCAAATTTATCGGTAATGGGCATGGGTGAGCATACCTCGGTTATTTTACCGTCTATCTGGAGACCGTTATTGTCAACCACTGCCACAAGGTTATCCAGCTTATAGTGAGCTGCAAACATAGCCGCCTCCCATACCTGGCCTTCCTCCACCTCGCCGTCGCCGAGAATAGCATAAACCTTATAGCTTTCATCGGAGAGCTTGCCGGAAAGAGCCATGCCGCAGGCTGCGGAAATGCCCTGACCCAGCGAGCCTGTGGACATATCCACTCCGGGGATATGCTTCATATCCGGGTGACCCTGGAGCCTTGCGCCGATTTTGCGAAGGGTCTTGAGCTCCTCCTCGGGGAAAAAGCCTCTTTGGGAGAGCACCGAATAGAGAGCGGGGGCGGTATGTCCCTTTGAGAGGACGAGCCTGTCCCTGTCCGCCATTTTGGGGTTCTTGGGGTCTACATGGAGCTTATGAAAATACAGGTATGTGAGAGTATCCGCAATGGAAAGCGAGCCGCCCGGATGACCGGACTTGGCGTTAAACACGCCCTCGATGATTCCCATGCGCACCTTGCAGGCAGTTATTTGCAGCTGCTTTTTCAGAGTTTGATCCATAGCTTTATCATCATTCCTTTCTTCTTCCGCAAAGCTGCACGAAAAGCGGCTGCGGAAAAATTACCGTTAACTTATATACATTATACCAAAGAATTCCATAATTGTCAATAAAAATTTTTGCTTTTAACAAAAAATGAATGACCAAAAAGGGTTTTTACTAAAAATCGGAAGAGCGACTGCATTTTTCAAAGGCTGTCCGCTTGCTTTTTTGATGTAAGAACATAAAAATTATTTTATGGGAACATACCCCGTTTCCTCGATTATCCTCTGGCCGTTTTCCGAAAGAAACCAGTCGATAAGCGTGGGGATATTGGGGTTGGTATTTCGCCTGTCATATACGGCATAAAAATCCACACAGATAGGGTACTCCCCTTTTGAAATGCTTTCCTTGTCGGGATAAACTCCGTTTAATGAGAGTATCTTCACGCCGTCGTTTTCCCGCATTCCCGTTACATAATACCGAAAAGAAAATCCAATGGGACTGCCCCGCCAACCGCTGTAATTTGGGACTGTTTCCAATCCGTTCATGAATTTCAGAAATACGCTCTGGCTTCCGCTGCCCGCAAGCCTTTGCAAGGGATTTATGGGGAGCTTTTCGCCCCCAAGCTTCGACCAGTTTTTATATTTGCCCGAATAGATCTCTCTTATTTCGTTTGCGGTAAGACTGTCCACAGGATTGGCGGAATTTACCATGAACACAAATGCGTCCCTGCCTATGGGGACAAATTCGAGCTCCGCTCCCATTTCCTCGGCGTAGCTAAGCTGTTCGGCGGACGGAGCGGCACAGACGGCTATATCGGCATTTCCGTCAACAACGCCCTTGTAGGCTTTGAGGGTATTCCGCATTTGCAGCTTGCTTTCGGGGGTAAAATCACTGCCGTCAAATTCCACGGAACCTTCGGGATAAACGGCATTCACAAAGGCGGAGTAAACGGGATAAAGTCCTTCTGCGCCGTCTATTACAGGCAGTTCACCCGTCAGTGGCAGAGTGTCCTTTATATTTACGATATTTGAATTTTCATCAAAGGGCAGATAGTCGGAAACCTCTATGGAGCTTGTTCTGCGCTCCGTGCCGTCATCGGTCATGAGGCGTTTGGTACAGATGAAATAAATGTAAATATCCGCTGCGGCAAAAAGTCCGACCAATGCCGCAAGTATCATAATCTGCTTTGCGAGCTTCATATTCTACCTACCCCCTGCGATAAATTCAATTATGGACGCATTTTTATACAATACGGCAGTGTAGATCACCAGTGCGGCAGTTATCAGAGTTCCCGCTGCGGTCACTGCCGCAAGCAGTCTGCGAAAGGTTTTGTCACTCATAAAAAATTCTCCTTTACATAAAGGGTATGGGATCAATAAAAGTCCATACAACGATCAGAACAGCAACAAATAAAACCAGCGCTGTAATAAAAAACGATGAGGAAATAACAAAACGTGTACGGGCTTTTTCATGTGCCTCCTTGCTGCCCTTACGAGTCTTAAAGAAG
>CAMWLD010000242.1 GCA_947175005.1 uncultured Ruminococcus sp.
AGAAAATGTTTTCGTATTATTTTATTTTTTCTGCCTTGGGCATTGTTCACAGCGGAAATTTAACCTCATACCTCTCACCGTTGGAAAGCAGGACGCCCTCTGTAAGCTTTATTTTCAGTATAACAGTGTTTTTATCCTCAAAATTGTTATGCCCATTATCTATCCACGAAGCAAAAGCCTGCCGCAGTTTTTCTGCTAACGTTCGGTTTTCCTCACTGCAAAACCACCCGATATTTTCCCCCTCTCCATATGCCGTGAACCATTCTCCCGCAATGGAAATATGGGGATTTTTCTCTATCTGCTTCATTTTGTCAGACAGCGCATAGGTGATAATGTAAAAGCAGCCGTCCTCATAATATCCGTCTACCATTCGCACCCTTGGCAATCCCTCATTTTCCGAAAGGGTCGCCAGCGCTATTACATTGTCATGTCCGAATCGGTCGGTAAGAATTTGGAAAATTTTTTCGTTCATTTTTCCACCTCGTAACATTTTTATAAAATTTTTATAAATAACTTCCTCTTGACAATCCTACTGTAAAGTGCTATCCTATAATTATACAGCAACACCGAAAGGAAGCTTTTTCATGAAACTTTTTGATAAAGTAAAATTTACGGCGATCATAGCGGCTTTGTCCGTCCTCACCGCCTGCAATACAGAGGCGTCGGAGCAAACCGAAACGACTATTCCCGTTACGGTAACCACTGCTCCCGAAACCGAGGCAGCAACTACCGTCACGACCACAGCCCCGCCTGTTACAACCACCGTCACCACCACAACACCCGTCACAACTACTACAGTCATGACCACCACCGAGCTGCCCTTTGAGAATACTCCGCAAAACGCTTACGCCCGCCTTTCCGCTTCCTTTATTCAGGAGGACGGCAACGAGGTCGCCCCCGAGGATTACGCCGGTTCATACGCCTATGGAGGCACTCTCTTTGTCTGCACCACCTCCGCAGAGCCTGGGGAGTATTACACATCACTTTTGGGAGATTACACCTGCGTTGAATATAAGAAAATGAAACATTCCCTTTATGAGCTTACGGAAATTTGCGAGCGTGCAAAGGAGATACTTGACCCTGATTTTGACGTTGATGAGGTTTATGTGGACGTACCCAGCAATAAAGCAGCCGTCACCATAAAAAATGGGGATTATGTTTCCGCAAGAACGTTTCTGATAAATACCCCCGACTTAGGCTTTACCCTTGATATGATTGAGGTCAGCATGGCAGAACCTGATGAAGAATAATTATTCCCCATTCCTGCGGGTCTCCCAGAACGCCACCGCCGAAGCCGCCGCCACATTAAGAGAATCCACGCCCATTGACATGGGGATCTTCACACAGTAGTCGGAATTTTCGATAGTTTCCCTTGCAAGCCCGTCACCCTCCGTGCCGAATATCAGCGCCAGCTTGTCCGCCTGCTTTAAAGCAGGATGTGAAAGACTTACGCTGTTATCCCTTAGCGCCATGGCAGCGGTCACAAAGCCCATTTCCGATATACTCTTGACTCCGCTTTCCCGCCACTCTTTCGGGCTGCTGCATACAGTTGCATAAGGCATAAGCAGCACAGTTCCCATACTCACCCTGACCGCCCGCCTGTACAAAGGATCGCAGCAGGAGGGGGTCAGCAAAATGCCGTCAACCCCCAACGCAGCCGCCGAGCGGAATATAGCCCCTATATTTGTGGAATCGGTGATATTTTCCAGCACTGCAATTCGCCTTGCATTTTTGCATATATCCTCCGCAGTTTTAGGTGCAGGGCGGCGCATAGCGCACATTATCCCACGGGTCAGTTCAAAGCCTGTAAGCCCCGCCAGTGTTTCCCGAGGGGCGGTGTAAAGGGGAATATCCCCGCAGCGGGCGATTATTTCACGGGCGTTCCCCTCAATGTGCTTTTTCTCCATTAGCAGGGAGATCGGCTCATATCCTGCATTCAGCGCAAGGGTTATCACCTTTTCGCTCTCTGCAATAAATATTCCCTTTTGCGGTTCGAGGCGGTTTCGCAGCTGCGCCTCGGTAAGTCCCCCGAAAACCTCCGCTCCCGAGGAATCAAGGTCGGTAATTTCTATTATCGGCATTGTAATTTTTCCTTTGATAATAAAATTTATAGAGGCAAGAAATTTTTCCTGCCTCTTTTTTTGCTCTTTCAGTCCTCCTTGTCGGATTTTATCCCGATAAGGTCAACAGTGACAATAACAGAGCTGAGCACCGCAAACAGCCCAAAAACGATCAACAAAGCCTTAAACAAAAGACCAAATGCTTTCCTCACAAATAAAACCTCCGTTTTCGGTGACAGATTATTTTACGAAATTTAACCTCTGAAAGGGTTTTCCGTTTTGTACATCATGCCCTTTGGCTGATTAAACCCGATATTCTTCACGCCCAGGAATTTGAATACCTCAAAAATTGCTTTGCCGTTGTGCCCGAAAGTAACAGCCCCATGGTGCGGGAAACGCCCCTCAATAAGCACGTGACGGTAAAACCTGCCCATTTCGTTAATGGCGAAAATGCCGATACCGCCGAAAGAGCGGGTCGCAGTCGGGAGTATCTCACCCTGGGCGGCATAAGCAGTAAGCTCCGCATTAGCGTTAGACTGGAGGCGGAAGAAGGTTATTTCCGAGGGAATAAGATCGCCCTCCAGTGTGCCTCTGGTAATATCGGGCTCCGTGTCGGGTTCAAGACCGCGGTGCATTATCAGCTGATACTTCATTTCACGGGAACGAAGCTTTTTAGCTGTGGTGTTTCCGCAGTGGAAGCCCATAAACACATCAGTGGGGGAGTAGCTTGTCTTGCCCTTGATCTCGCTTTCGTAAATGTCGGCGGGAACGGTGTTGTTGATATCAAGCAGTGTAACAGCGTCATCGGAAACGCACTGACCTATGTATTCGCTCACAGCTCCCCAAATGTCGACCTCGCAGGAAACGGGGATACCTCTTCCCGTAAGCCGTGAATTGACATAGCAGGGAACAAACCCGAACTGCGTCTGGAACGAGGGCCAGCACTTGTTGGCAAATACCACATACTCCCTTGAACCCTTGTGAGCCTCCGCCCAGTCCAGCAGAGTAAGCTCATATTGGGCAAGCTTCGGGAGAATGCCCGACATTTTGTTGCCCTCACCAAGCTCCTCTTCCATATCCTTTACCACCGAATCTATGCGGCTGTCACCCTTGTGCTCGTTAAAAGCGGCAAACAGGTCAAGTTCGGAATTTTCTTCGATCTCAACACCCATATCGTAAAGCCTTGCAATAGGCGCATTGCAGGCAAGAAAATCCTGGGGACGAGGCCCGAAAGAGATGACTTTAAGCCGTGCAAGTCCCAGAATAGCCCTTGCTATAGGAATAAATTCCGAGATCATACCTGCAATTTCCGCAGGCGTTCCTACAGGGTATTCGGGAATATATGCCTTGACCCCGCGCAAACCCAGATTATAGGACGCATTGAGCATACCGCAGTAAGCGTCGCCTCTGCCGCCGATAAGGTTGTCCCCCGATTCCTCGGCAGCCGCAGCAAACATTACAGGCAGCTTTTCCCCGGCGCTTTCCGCAAATTTCTTTGCCAGCAGTGTTTCCGCAGTTTCCGGACCGAAGTTTCCGAGGTATACCACAAGAGCGTTTACCCCGGCAGCCTTTATTTCATCAAGGGCTTTGAGCATATCCTTTTCGCTCTCAACCACAGTAGGACATTCGTAGATCTCAATATTTGCCTCGCCGCATGCCTTGCAAACCTGTTGCCGCCGTCCCTCGGACAAGCTTGCAGGGAAGCAGTCACGGCTGACAGCGCAGATACCGAGCTTTACCTTGGGCATATTTTCCATACGATTCATAATTTTCAAACTCCTTTTTATTATAAAAATATTTATTTTTAGCAGAGAACAATTTTCTTGTCTCCTGCCTCTATTCACCTTGCAAGTATACTACTTTGCCTTCCTCGTCGACCCAGTTCATTTCCTCGAAATATTCTTCCAAGGTAATGCCCTTGTTGGTAATGATCTGTGCATAATACTGCCCCACAAACCGATAATGCCACGGTTCAAAGCTGATACCTGTTTTTTCAAATCCGTCCTCGGGATAGCGCAGGATAAAGCCGTATTTAGCCGCATTCTCCCGAAGCCAGGCATAAGCCTTGGTGTTTTTGAAGCCGTCATCATCCATGCCGGTGTATTCATCAGACATAATATCTGCGCAAATACCCGCATTATGCTCGCTGTACCCGGGTCTTTGAACCATCATCATGGCGGCGGTACGTGCCTCTTCCTCGGTCATTCCCAGGCTTTCCATGT
>CAMWLD010000243.1 GCA_947175005.1 uncultured Ruminococcus sp.
CAATAGGGCTTATTTTAGCGTTTATGACGCTGCTTATGTCCCTTACGAGCGTGGTAAAGGGGAACGGGAAAACTATTGCTATGATGAAGGTTTTCGGATATTCCCGGAAGGAATGCAGCGGTTCGGTGCTTGACGGCTACCGTCCCGTGACATACATCGGATTTATTATCGGGACGGCGTATCAGTATTTTCTGCTTAGGATAATGGTTGATATTGTTTTTGCGGATTATGAGGATATGCCCGCTTACAGCTTTGATTTTAAGGCTTTGGCGATTTCCCTTGTGGCATTTATTGCGGCGTATGAAATTATTCTGTACATATTCGGGAGGAAGCTGGACAGGCAGTCGGTCAAAAGTATTATGCTTGAATAAAATTTTTTCGGGAAATCTGCGTGGGCGGTCTCCCGAAAATTTTTTGCAATAAGGCTTGCAATATTACGGGAAATATTGTATAATAAAAATACAGTTTGATTTTATGATCGGAAAGGATTGATATTAATATGTCGGAAATAAGAAATGCGGAGCTTTGGGAAAGCGGTGCGAGGAAAATTCAGTGGGTAAAGCAGAATATGCCCCTACTCAGAAGCGTTGAGGAGGAATTTGCAAGGGAGAAGCCTTTTGCGGGGCTGAAGGTGGCTTTGTCGGTGCATCTGGAGGCTAAGACGGCGTACCTTTGCAAGGTGCTGGCGGCGGGGGGCGCTGATATGTATATCACGGGATCAAATCCCCTGTCTACGCAGGATGATGTGGCGGCGGCGCTGGTGCATGAGGGGCTTAGTGTGTTCGCCTGGTACAATGCGACGGACGAGGAATATCACAGGCATATCAGCCGTGTGATTGAAGTGGGTCCGAACATTATCATTGACGACGGCGGCGATCTGGTTCATCTTATACACACGGAATATCCCGAGCTTATTGACAATGTTATCGGCGGCTGCGAGGAGACTACGACGGGAATAATAAGGCTTATTGCAATGAACCGTGCAAGGGAGCTGAAATTCCCTATGGTGCTGGTGAACAATGCAGACTGCAAGCACCTTTTCGACAACCGCTACGGCACGGGGCAGTCGGTGTGGGACGGAATTAACCGCACTACTAATCTTATTGTAGCGGGGAAAAATGTTGTGGTTGCGGGCTACGGCTGGTGCGGCAAGGGCGTTGCAATGAGGGCAAAGGGCCTGGGCGCTTCGGTCATTGTTACGGAGATAGACCCCATTAAGGCAATGGAGGCGGTAATGGACGGCTTTAAGGTAATGAAAATGGAAGAGGCTGCAAAGCTTGGGGATTTCTTTGTTACGGTGACGGGTTGCGAGGGGGTAATTACCGAAAAGGACTTTATGAATATGAAAGACGGGGCTATATGCTGCAATGCGGGGCATTTTGACTGCGAGGTTGATGTGGCTTGGCTGCGGGGCAACTGCGCAAGGTCCTGGGAAGCGCGGAACAACATAATGGGGTATGAACTCAAAAACGGAAAGAGCGTTTATGTAATTGCCGAGGGACGTCTTGTGAACCTTGCTGCGGGAGACGGTCACCCTGCGGAGATAATGGATATGTCCTTTGCGGTGCAGGCTATGAGTGCGCTGTATCTGGTTAAAAACAAGGGCAAATTTACGGATATGGTAATTGATGTTCCGAGAGAGGTTGACCTGGAAATTGCACGCAGGAAGCTGGGTGCCTGGGGCATTGAGATTGACAGGCTGACTAAGGAACAGGAGGAATATCTTAGCAAGGGGCTGTAAGGCTGCAATTATGCTGAGAGTAAAATAACAAATGCAAAAGGCGAGGAATTTTGGGGATGTTTAGAGCCGTGAAATTTCTTGCCTTTTTGTTTTAGAAAATGTCGTACATACTGCTTTTTTGGGAGATGAAAAAATGAAAATAGGTATAAGCGGAAATCTGATAAAAGAATATCTAAAAAATGTGTACTTTATAAACGGTCACAGCTGTGCGGGGAAGTCGACTGCGGTGAAAATGCTGGCGGAAAAATACGATATGATCTGCTGCGGAGAGAATTACCATGATGTTTTTCCGAGGGATAAACTATCCCGCTGGGAGCAGCCGGGGCTATGCTATTTTGACACGATGAGCGGCTGGGAGGAATGGCTCGGAATGTCCCCGAAGGAACACTTTGAATGGACGGAAAGCGTTGCACGGGAGTGTGTTGAAATTGAAATTTTAGAGCTTATAAAGCTTTCCTCCGGCGGCAGGAGAGTAATTGTTGATACGAACATTCCCCCGGATATTTTGCGGGAAATTTCCGACTACAATCATGTGGCGATAATGCTTTGCGACCCGCCCGATATTTGCGTGACAAAATTTTTTGAACGTGACGACCCGGAAAAAAAATTTATGCTTGAACAGATAAACAAATGCAAAGACCCGCAGGCGGCGCTCGATAATTTTAATTCATGGTGCAAATACCGTCCCGAGGTGGATTTTGACTGGGGCGGCACGGGATTTTTTACGCATACGCGGAGTGATTTTGAGACTGACACACGTGAAGAGGTACTGGGGATACTGGCAAGGCATTTCGGGCTTGTGGAGGATTAATATGTTTACAAATGCGGAAATAATGCGGATAGCCATGGAGCAGTCGGCGGCTGATTTATGCTGCGAGCCCGGGGATTTTCTGAAAAGGGAAAATGTGATCGTTTATTCGGAGATCGGAGAAAAGGCGAGGAAATATTACAGCGAGCCTATTGCGGCAAACTTTGTTTCCTACGGCAGCAATATTGTTGCGGGGGTCAAAAATGAGTACAGGGAGACAGTACAAAATTACCTTGAAAAATACGAATTTTACCACTGCTTTGAAACGCCGAATATGCACGTGCTTGAAGAAAAAATGCGGGAGGCGGGGCAGAGTATTTGCTTTATGGCGGAATACTTTTTGCCCGATATGAACAGGCTTGAAAAGCTTGACTGTAGCTATGAAATAAGGATTTTGGAGCAAAAGGATTTTGAAAATTTATATTTGCCCGAGTGGAGCAATGCTCTTTGCGAAAAGCGTAAGGAGCTTGATGTGCTGGGAGTGGGGGCATATGAAAATGGGCGGCTGATAGGGCTTGCGGGCTGTTCGGCGGACTGTGAAAATATGTGGCAGATAGGGGTGGACGTTCTGCCCGAATACCGCAGGAGGGGCATTGCGTGCGCTGTTACAAGCAGGCTTGCGTGCGAAATCATCGAGAGGGGAAAAGTGCCTTTCTACTGTTCGGCATGGTCGAATATACGTTCGGCGAGGAATGCGGTAAAAAGCGGGTTTTCACCTGCATGGGCGGAGATGACGGTAAAGCCGTCCGAAGTTGTGAATGAAATGAATAAGAGATAAAAAATATTCCGGCGTTTTTGGAAAGGGGCGGTTGTTATTAAAAAGAATGATATTGTAAGGCTGACCGTTACGGACGTTACCCTTGAGGGGGACGGCGTGGGGCGGCATGAGGGAATGGCGGTTTTTGTGCCCGGGTGCGCTGTGGGGGACGAGATAGACTGTCGGATTGTTAAGGTGCTGAAAAACCGCGCGTATGGGATAATCGAAAAAATGATAACAGCTTCTCCCGACCGTGAGGACAGGGGCTGCGGTGTTAAAAAGACTTGCGGGGGGTGTGTTTTCAGAAATATTTCCTATGATGCGGAACTGAAAATCAAGCAGGCGGCGGTGAAAAATGCTTTTGTGAGAATGGGCGGTTTTGAAATAAGCGAGGGGGAAAATATGCTGCCGATATTGGGCTGCGAGTTTACCGACAGGTATCGGAACAAGGCTCAGTACCCCGTGGCTGCCGACAAAAACGGAAAGGCTGTATGCGGATTTTACGCAAAGAGAAGTCACAGGATAGTCCCCTGCGGCGACTGCCTTTTGCAGCCGGAAATTTTCGGAGAGATAACAGGTGAGATACTTAGGCTGTCAAATGAGGAAAATATCCCGCCCTACAATGAGGAAACGGGAGAGGGATTTTTACGGCATATTTACCTGCGGCAGGGGTATCACAGCAGGGAAATTATGGTGTGCTTGACGGTCAGAAGCGAGGATAAAAAATACACGGAGATTTTGAAAAAATCAGGGGAAATTCTTCCTAAAAAGTTTCCCTCTGTAAAGTCAATTTTACTTAACATAAACCCCGAAAAAACCAATGTTATTTTAGGGAAAAAATATATTAACATTTGGGGCGAAAATTTTATAACGGACGAAATGTGCGGCAATAAAATTGAAATTTCTCCGGCGGCTTTTTATCAGGTGAACACGGTGCAGGCGGAAAGGCTTTATGAAACTGCGGCGGAATTTGCG
>CAMWLD010000244.1 GCA_947175005.1 uncultured Ruminococcus sp.
ACATAATGCAGCTTATCAAGCATTTCTGTATCAATACGTATTGACAAGCTTTTTATGGGCATATGAACACTCCCGTTAAATATTTATTTCGGCTTGACTTTGCAGGGCTTTTGTGTTATAATTGAAGCAAAAAAATCTATCAATTACAACCAACGGCAACGGTATATATGACCATTATCCGGCAAATTTTTTCACTAAATAATAAATTTTAAGTATTGCAGGGGGTGGCTATCCTTGCATTATCTTATGTATTAATCATAACATAGTCGTACTATATTTTCAATGGATATTAAAAGAACTTATTGTTAAATAATTGTGAATTCAGGAGGCGTTAAAAAGTTAAAAAATGGATAAAAAAAATATTGAACGTCCGAAGAAGTTTGATAAAGCTGCATATAACAAAGATCGTTATAAGCAATTAAAGGCAGAGATTAAACCGGAGGACTATAATTTAATTGATACCTATTGCAAAACCAACGGAATAAGCAAAGCGAAATTTATTGTCGAAGCTTGTAAATATTATATTGATAACCATTGAAATATTCCCACATAAATTTAATAAATAATTAATAATCTAATTACCTATTATTAATTATTTTCATGTTATAATTAAACTATATATATTCTTTTCTGCGGGAGGATTTATAATGAAAAAACTCGGAAAAAAATCGACAGCAGCGTGCCTTGCAGCTATGCTCACATTCACCATGGGCACAACCTGCTTTGCAGGAGAATGGAAGGAGACCGACAAGGGCAAAATGTACCTTGACGACGACGGAAAAGCCGTTACCGGCATTCAAGAGATCGACGATAATACCTATTATTTCAGCAGCAAGGGCATAATGCAAAGCGGCTGGCTTACCGACAAGAAAGGCAGAAGATTTTATTTCGGCAGCGACGGGGCTATGAAAACAGGCTGGATCAAGATAAAAAGCAGCCGTTATTACCTTACCAAAAACGGCTCGGCAGCCACAGGGGTCACCAAGATAGGCGATAACTACTACTGCTTCAGCGATCAGGGACGTATGCTTACCGGCTGGCAGTCTTTAGGCGGCGATACATATTACTATGAGTCCAACGGCAAGCGGGCTGTAAGCAAGACCCTTAAAATAGAGGGCAAGCGTTATCGCTTTGACAGCAACGGCAATGTTATTGCCTCTATGAATGCCGCCCCCGAAAAGGATCCCGACGAGGTGATCTATCCCACCGAAATTTCCGCTATGACAGACGAAATTCCCATGCGAGTATACACTAAAAGCTATATTACTTTTAATGTCACACCCAAGGACGCCAACTATAAGGAATACACCTATAAATCCTCCAATAAAGATATTGTCGAGATCGACAAATACGGTGAAATGACTGCCAAGAAAAGAGGCACTTGCACTATCACCGTCACCTCACAGCATGATTCCTCGGTTAAATTTTCCGTTAAGATAAAGGTTTCCGAATAAACAGATTCCGAAGGCAGGGCTTCCCCGAGTAAAACTTCCCGGAGGAAGCCTTAACCATATCATAAATTATAAGGAGCGATGAAGATGCATCCATGGGAAAATGAAGCTCTTTCCCACGAGGAACGGGCAAGGCTTATCACGGAGGAAATGACAACGGAGGAACAGGCAGCCCAGCTGTCCTACAATGCCCCTGCCGTCCCGAGGCTGGGGATTCCCGCATATAACTGGTGGAACGAGGGATTGCACGGCCTTGCAAGGGCTGGCACGGCAACCATGTTCCCCCAGGCCATAGGGCTTGCCGCCTCCTTTGACAGGGCGCTTGTACAAAAGGCGGCAGAGGTAACATCTATAGAGGCGCGAGCCAAATACAACGCCTATAAGGACAGAGATAACGATATTTACAAGGGACTTACCCTATGGTCGCCGAATATCAACATTTTCCGTGACCCCAGGTGGGGGCGCGGGCATGAGACATATGGGGAGGACCCCTATCTGACAGCGGAGCTTGGAGTTGCCTATGTAAAGGGGCTTCAAGGGGACGGAGAAGTTCTCCGCACCGCCGCCTGCGCCAAGCATTTTGCCGTACACAGCGGCCCCGAGGCGCTGAGGCATGAGTTTGACGCTGAGGTTTCCGAAAAGGATTTGGAGGAAACATATCTGCCCGCATTCAAGGCTCTTATCGAAGCAAACGCCGAGGGGGTCATGGGGGCGTACAACCGTGTAAACGGCGAGCCTGCCTGCGCAAGCGAGTATCTTATGGATAAGCTGGGAGAATGGGGCTTTGAGGGATATTTCGTTTCCGACTGCTGGGCTGTCCGTGATTTTCATGAACATCATCACGTTACACACAACCCCGTGGAATCCGCTGCCATGGCAATAAAAGCGGGCTGCGACCTTAACTGCGGCTGCACATATGCTCATCTGCTGGCAGCCCTTGACGAGGGGCTTATAAGCGAGGAGGATATTAAAAGGGCGTGCGTTCATGTAATGCGCACCCGCTTCAGGCTAGGAATGTTCGATAAACAAACCGAGTTTGACAATATCCCCTACAGCGTTGTCTGCTCCCCCGAGCATGAAAATGCGGCTCTTGAATGCTCCCGCCGCAGCTTTGTAATGCTTGAAAATAGTGGGGCGCTGCCGTTTAGCAAGGACATTTCCTCCATTGCCGTAATAGGCCCTAATGCCGACAGCCGCATTGCCTTAGAGGGTAACTACTGCGGCAGGGCTGACAAGTATATCACATTTTTACAGGGCTTGCAGGAAATGTTTGACGGACGGATATTCTACTCCGAGGGCTGTCACCTTTACAAGGACAGGATTTCGGGACTTGCCATGGCGGGCGACCGTTACGCCGAGGCGGAGGAATGCGCAAAGGCGGCGGATATATCCGTTATCTTCACGGGGCTGGATGCTACGCTGGAGGGCGAAGAGGGAGACACGGGCAATGAATTTTCCTCCGGAGACAAGCAGACCCTTTCCCTGCCTCTTTGTCAGCAGATACTTATTGAAAAGATCGCCGCATTAGGAAAGCCGTATATTATTGTAAATGTTTCGGGCAGCAGCATAAATTTCCTGCCGGGAGAGGGTGTGCAAAAGCCTGCCGCCGTTATACAAAGCTTCTACCCGGGAGCGCAGGGCGGCAGGGCGCTGGCGGAGATACTCACAGGCAAAATATCTCCCTCGGGCAAGCTTCCCGTGACCTTTTATAAGTCCGCAGACCTGCTGCCCGATTTTGCCGATTATTCCATGAAAAACCGCACCTACCGCTATCTTGAAAATTCGGATAACGTTCTTTATCCCTTCGGCTTCGGGCTTACCTACGGAAAATTTGCTGTGGATAACGTCCGCTATGCCGAAAATTCGGCTGTTGCGGAAGTGAAAAACATTGGCAAATACGACTGCGAGGACGTAGTTCAGATTTACATTAAGGCAGACTGCGAATGCGCCCCGAAAAACCCGATCTTATGCGGATTTGAGCGTGTTTCACTGAAAGCGGGGGAGAGCAAAACGGTAAATATCCCCTTGAGCGAAAACGCCTTTACCTCGGTAAACGAAAAGGGCGAAAGGGGAGTATTCGCCAAAAGCTTCACCCTTTACGCAGGTACCGGCAATCCCGATAATTCGGGCGAAAATCAAAGTTCCTGCTGCATAAGCCTGTGAGATAAGGTTTGAAAGCCCCCTAAGCTTCAACGAATTTTTGATTTATTAAGATCAAGTAAAGAAGCTCAAAAATATGAAAGGAAAAAATATTATGACCGATAGAATAAGTCTTGCAAACACCCTTTGGAAATTCCGCCTTTACAGCAAGGAGGATACTCCCAAAGCCCCCGATATAAACGCCGCCTTTGACGATACCATAACTCTCCCCTCCACCGTTTCCGCCGCAGGGAAAGCCCCTGTTACGGACGAGCGCAGCGACGGCTATCTAACCGACCCCAGGCGGTTTGAGGGATATGCGGTATATGAAAGAACAGTGGAGGTCACAAAGGACGATTCCTGCGATATTTTTCTTTGCCTGGAGCGCACCCGCACTTCAAGCCTTTACATTAACGGGGAATTTGTGGGGACTCATAACAGCCTTTGCGCCCCTCACCGCTACAATATCACCGAATTTGCAGATGTAAAGCCTCTGCGTATCACCTTGCTTATTGACAACATCTCCTGCCCCGTGCCAGGAGGACATATGACCTCCCAGGACACACAGACCAACTGGCTTGGTGTTACGGGGGATATTTACATAGAATACCGCGAGAAAAACCGCCCCGAACAGCTGCGGATATTCCCCGACCCCAATAATATGACAGTTACCT
>CAMWLD010000245.1 GCA_947175005.1 uncultured Ruminococcus sp.
GAGCATGACCGTCACCAGTGCGAGATACCGTGTTATAACAAGCCTTGCCGAAGAGATACAGCGGGAATTTATAAGCTCGCACATTTGCGAACGCTTGTCCTTATCTGTCAGCGCCGCTGCTGCAAACACAGGCAGCACCGCAAGGTCAATGCACATATAATCGCAGAAAAGCCTTGCGTATGCGGGTGAGATCTTTTCCTTGTAAAATATATCCTCATATTCTGCCAAAGCGTCCTCATAGGTTTTGGGGACAAGAGAAAATTCGCCGACGATATACTGGTCGCTGTATTTTGAGCCGCCGCCGATAAGGCTGTCCGCTTCACGCATAAGGTCGCGGAAATGCTCGTAGGTCATATCTTCGGGGATATTTATTTCGGGTGTGTCAATGCGCTGCTGTACCATTGTCAGGTTTCCGTTTGAATCATAGATCATTTTAACGCTGTCGTCAAGTTCATTACGGTAATTTTCGAGAGCGTCCTCCGTTACTCCCGAAATTTCAAGGATTATTTCAGTCATACGCTCTTTCTTTTTTTCCGAAAGGCGGACGGATTTGTAAAAACCAATGGGGTAGGCGGTATAGCTGCCGGAAATGTATTCGCTTATAAGCCCCTGTGCGGCGGCGGGCATAAGTATTTCGGGGACTTCCTTTGCGGTCATGCCGTAGCTTTCCTGACCCGGGGCGGGCTTTTCCAGGGGTCTTCTGTCAGAGTCGTACTGGGTGAAATACATGGCAAAGGTCACAACGGTGTAGATGAGAAATGTCATGGAAAAAATTACTTTTTTGCATTCTTTAAAAAATAGCGTCATAAATTTTCACCTCCGACGTTGCAGCCGTTTTTGAAAAGGCAGTACATATATGCGTCCTCCGCATTGGGTTCGGCGGGGATAATGTGCTGGATATCGGGGGTGGTGTTGTCCACTATTCGCAGGGTGGCGTATTCTCCCTGTGTCAGCATTCCCGTGACTATGTGTTCCTTTTTTATTTGAGGGAGGAATTTTTTCGGCACATGGCAGGTGAACACCTTTCCTTCGGCTTCTTTTATCAGCTGTGAGACTGTGCCCTGCCATAAAATTTCTCCCTCGTTCATAATGGCGATATCCTCGCAGGCGGCTTCGATATCTCCCACAATATGGGTGGAGAGGATAACTATTCTGTCCTCGGCAGCCTCGCTCAAAAGATTGCGGAAACGAATACGCTCCTCGGGGTCAAGGCCTGCTGTTGGCTCGTCCACTATCAGTACACGGGGGTCGTGGAGCAGCGCCTGGGCAATTCCCAGCCGCCTTTTCATGCCTCCCGAAAGGGCTTTGACCTTTGATTTCCGTTTATCGTTAAGGTTCACACGGGTCAGCAGCATATCTATCCGTTCACGTCGCAGGGCGGCGGACATTCCCGATAAAGTGCCCAGATAGTCCAGCGCCTCGTAAACACTCATATCGGGGTACATGGAAAAATCCTGTGGCAAATAGCCCGTTATCGCCCGAATGCTGCCTGCATTTTCAATGGGAATGCCGCAGACGGTTATTTCTCCCCCGTGCTTTTTGTGCAGTCCCGCAAGGGTTTTCATAAGAGTGGTTTTTCCTGCGCCGTTCCTGCCAAGCAGTCCGAACATTCCGCTCTGAATGGTCAGGGAAATATTTTTTAGCGCCTGTTTTTTGCCGTAAAATTTGCTGACGTTTTGAATTTTTATTTCGTTTTCCGATGACATAAAAAAGCCTCCTTTTTCTTTGTGTGTTTTAAGAATAATATATGTTTTTCAACTTTTTATCTATTTTATAAAAAAATTTTTTGATGATAGTTTTACAGCTGTTTTGTTTTTGGGTCAAAGGTGAAATGAAATTATGATGAACAGTATGTAAAAAGCACTGTGGCGACATTGACAAAAATAAGAAAAAATGATATATTTATATAAGATAGATCAAATGGAGAATGATGTTATGAATATACAAGCTTTCTATGATATGTTTACGGTATCAGGTGAATATTATGCCAATGCGCTTGCTGACTGCGAATTGCAGAAATCGCCTCCGTGTGATGAATGCGGACGTGACAGTTACATTCCAATTGCTTCTCCGTTCGGCTATTCTATAGAGGGATTGCGGCTTGGTGATGTTATGACTCTTTGGTACGGTTATTACCTTGTTTCCGAGAAAGTGCGCAGGCTGTTTGAGGAAAATAACGTTACAGGCGTTACTTTTCATACGGATGTAAAATGCATTGATTGGCACGACAGAAAAAGGAAAAAGGTAGACAAACCCTTTCCCGAATATGTTTATATGACAATTGACAGCCGCTGCGGTGAGGTCTTATTAAGCAACGGCAAAAGGCTTCCCCGCTGTAAAAAATGCGGCATGATTTCAAATATAAACGCATTGGAGGTGAAAACAGCTTTTAATATTGACTGTTGGGACGGAAGTGATATTTTTGCTTATGATGGAAGCTGCGTAGCGATGTGCACCGAACGTGTGAAGAATATTGCGGAAAAAAACAAACTGAAAAACTTTGCCTTTAGGCGGGTAAGGAGTACTTCTAAGTTTAAAAATGAAAAATCTTGATATTATATTTTTCGGCTTCGCAAGTGAAAATATAATCAAAGTAAAATTGAAATAATATAAAAATGCGTTTTTATATTTAATCAAAGGGATAAAAGGCAGCTGTACCGTTTATACAGAGTACAGCTGCCTTTTATGTTTCTTTATTAACAAAATTTTCAGCACGCTTTGTATATGCTCTTTTCATAAATTCAAATACTGCCGATTATGAATGAGATAGTTCATAAATCACTTGACAACGACAGGAAATTTGTGATAAAATATGTATATATTCTCGGTTCGGCACGGGTGCGCAAATCTGTAAATGAGCTTGGCCGGACTGTTGAGTATATATAATAGCTTTTATCACTTGACAAGTGAAGCTATCATTTTGAAATGCAAATTTTGATGAAAGGAGGAGTTTTTATATGAATAAATCATTGAAACAGCTTGGGAGGGCTATATATTTTTAGTTCTTCCCGAAAAAGGAGGATCTTATGAACATAGAATCGGATACAATGCTTGAAGCAGCCGATAGGATAATCAAGAGCAATTTTGGCTGCGGTGCGGAAATACAAAAATGTGAAAATGTTACCAATAATTTCGTGTATTTCTTTACCGTTTCGGGCGAGCGATATGTTTTAAAATTATTCAGAAGCGCCGACTGGCCCGAAAACGGCAAGGTTCAATTTGTAAATGAAATTTTACGCAGGAATAACATTCCCTGTGCCGAACTGATCGCATACAGCAGAGATGATAAGATATATCCGAACGGTTATCTGATAGAGCGGGAGGTTCGTGGAACGGCAGCCGAAAAAATGGCACTTGACAGGGAGCGGGAAAAGGAGCTTTACGTCAAGTTAGCGGAGCTTGTTTCTTGCATTCACAGCATAAAGATCAAAAACTACGGATATATAGGCAGCGGTGTTGCATGCTATGAAAGCATGACTGATTTTTTTGAGGACGAGTTTGACAGGCTGGAGGAGGGTCTGGCGGATACGTTCACGAAAGTGCAGCTTGGGAAAATGAAAGAAAGGCTTTTGAGGACAATGGGGGATTTTGCGGAACTGCCTGCTGTTCTTTGCCATGGCGATCTGTCAAAGAAAAATATACTAATGCAGGATAACGGGGAAATAGTGCTTATTGATTGGGATGATGCGATGGCGTTTTGCTGGATGGCGGATATATCCCGATTGACCTTTTGGATGAAGCAGAGTTATAATGAGCAGGATTATGAGCTGTTCAGAAGCACATTTCTGAAGCATTACAAAACCGATCACAGAAAATCCGAATTCGGTGTTTTTGAAAGTGCGTTCCATATTTATTCCGCTTTGGATTCGCTGATCTTTGTCAAAAGCATTGGTGATAAGAAAACGGAAAACCGTTTAAAAAGCTATCTTGACAGCTTGGATTTGCAATAGGGGGACATTAACGTGAACATTTTGAGAACAAGCTCCGAGGCGGAAATGATTTTGGAATTTTTAAAAGCGGAATACCGTTCGGAGAGATTTTCGGGACAGATCAAAAGGGCTATGGAAAAGCTTTTGCTTTGCGAGGACATAATTTTATCGGCAGACCTTGACAGCACCGATGAAAACACTGCAAGGAAAAAGCTGTTGGGAGAATTTCGGGGGTACGGTCTGAACCGCGAATTATTCGAGAATTTTCCGAATGAAATCCAATGGAGCTTATGCAGTTTTTCAAGCTGTGATCTGGAAAATATCAGGT
>CAMWLD010000246.1 GCA_947175005.1 uncultured Ruminococcus sp.
CCATTGTTCTGAACATCAAGAGAGATATTGCCGGGTGCATAGTTGGTGTTAATAGGATTATTAAATGTGATGGTTATTGTGTCACCTGCTTTAAGATTAGTGGTGTCAACAACAACATTTGCTACTTCGGTTCTAGCTGTGCCGTCTGCTGCTGCACCGCTGTAAAGAGTAAAGCCGCCATTGTTTTTCTTAGTTCCTGTTGCATCGGCAGGAGTCTGACCATCGTCAGCAACGTTTGAAAGGCTCTTATTTACTTCTTTAACATCAATGCTGGCATCGCTGCTCTTTATAGCTTCCCACTTGCCGTCACCGTTATATTTAAATGTAACATTAAAGCTTTCAGGACCGTTAGGTTTTGTGTCATCAGTTCTGTCATAAGCTGACTTAGACCATGCACTCCATATTGCATCAGCATTTGATACCTTAGGAGCAGCGTCATCAGCAATGCCAGCAAACTTAGTGCCATCGAAAGCAGTAACGTCAGCCTTTGTAAGCTGTCTTGCATCACGGATATTGTTTGTATAATCAAATCTTCCGTTAACAGCCTTAGTGCCGTCAGCCATCTGACCACCGTTCAGAACTACAACGCCGTTGAAGTCAGTATCAGCGATCTGGTTGAGCTCATCATTTAACTGATCGAACTCGAGCTGGATAGCGTCACGGTCAACTTCGTTCTGATATGTACCGTTAGCAGCCTGGTCAGCGAGAGTCTTCATTCTCTGGAGAATGGAATCGGTCTCGGTAAGAGCACCCTCGTAAGTCTGGATCATGGAAATGCCGTCCTGAGCATTCTTAATGGCAAGGCGGAAAAAAATTAAAATCCCGAAATATAAGCCCGCAAAGGCATTTTGAGCAAAAAATTGTGTGCCGTTTGTGTGCCGTTGGAGGCAGGAGGATAGGAGGCAGGAAGCAGGAACGGCGATACAAAAGAGCCATTGAGAAAAAATTTTGTGTGCCGAAAATGTGCAGTTTACGGATTTTTTACATTTTTGTGTAATAAAGAATGGCTATGTTTAGGGATTTTTGAGGGGTGTTGGATTTTGAAAATGTGTGCGGGCAGAGGCAAGAGAATCAGAAGCAAGAGGCAAGAAAGGACAAATTGCCTTTTTGAAAAAAGCAGAATATGTTAGTTGAACAGGACATATTTTTTTAAGGACGTGCAACGGGAATTTTGCGTTGCGCGTTAATTTTTGAGGGTAAAAAGACACGTTCTTTTTTGTATTTTTTTCGCAATTAAAGTGAATTAAAGGTAAAATTTTCCAAGCCGCTTGACAAGATTCGCCAAAAAAAGTATAATAAAATCAACAGCAATTTACGGCTGTTCAAAAAATAACCCCCTTGAAGAAAAACTTCGAGGGGGATTTTTGCAAAAGAGAGACTTAGACCTGTTGACAAAAATATAAAAACGGGTCGACAATTCTTTGAAAGGAATGGTAACAAAATGGCTTACATTGAACCACGAGTCAGCAAAAAAACAGGCAGGGTGACCTCCTACACTATCCACGTTTACGACGGGCGCACAGGCAGCGGCAAGCGGCGGACCTTTGCACGCACATATCACCCCGACGAGGGGCTTTCTCCCATGCAGCTGCGAAAGTTTTTGCAGCGTGCGGCGGCGGATTTCGAGGACGAGTGCAAGAATCCGCTGGGCAACACAAATGCGGATATCCGCCTGTCGGATTTCGCTCAAATTTACCTTGACGCCATGGCGGACAAGCTAAGTCCCACGGTATACAGCGGCTATGAAAAGATACTGCGGAACATTATTCTGCCCGAGCTGGGAGAGCTGAAAATGTCGGTAATAAAGCCCCTGCACGTTCAGAAATTCGTGAGAACCTTATCATCAAGGCAAAAACGCCGCAGGGACGGTACTATTGACGAGGGGGGCGGCGTTATTTCCGCATCTACGGTGAAGCGAAAGCTTTGCGTTCTGCAATCCATGTTTTCCTTTGCCGTGAAAATGGGTCTGCTGGAATTCAGTCCTGCGGATTCAAGGAGGCTTTCCCTGCCGAAACCTATGAAACCACACACGGAGATATTCACAATGCAGGAAACAAGCCTTATTCTTAACGCTTTAAAGTATGAACCGCTGCAATTTCAGGTGCTTATTTATCTGGCAATTTTTTCGGGAGCAAGAGAGGGGGAATTGGTGGGTCTGCGGTTTTCCGACATAGATTTTGCGGTGGGCAAGGTTACGATCTCCCGTTCGGCGTACAAGGTGACGGGCGAGCCTGTGAAAACCAAATCCCCCAAAAGCAAGCGGGCAAGGAGCGTGGCGCTGAATCCCGTATGTCTGGAGCTTATTGCGAACCTGCGTGAACAGCGGAGAACGGCGTTGCGGGCGAGTGAGGACGACTTTGACGACTGGATCTTTCACGGCGCAAGCGGAGGGCTGATGAACCCCGGCACGCCCTCGGTGCAGTTCACGAAATTTTTACAGCGGCGGGGACTGTCCCACAGGAAATTTCACGCCCTGCGCCACACCTCTGCGACTCTTTTACTGTACAACGGCACGGACATCAAGACAGTGCAGGAACGGCTTGGCCATGCGGATTTTACCACTACCGGGCGTTATCTGCATTTAATGGACAGCGCAGATATCAAGGCGGTGAATTCCCTGGAAAATGTTCTTTTGGAGGAACGCCCGAAGAAGCCGCGGCGCAGGAACCACGAGCAAAATCAAGAGGTAAGATTATAAAAAAATGCCCTATACATAAGGACAGTCAAGTAAAACTCCGATTTATCGGGGAATTTTTTTAAATTTTTTCGGCTAAAATTGACAAATTTTTCGAAATGTGGTATACTGTATATATTGTCAGCTTCCGGAACTTTAAGAGGCAATCGGACAAGGGAAGGAGGGGTATGGCATGGGTTCCTTAGAATTCGTGCTCTCTGTTGGAGCAAGTGTGCTCGCACACTACATATGCAAATGGCTGGATAGAGAGTAAGCACTGACAATCAGCCTGATTTGCCGCAAGGCAACAAATTGCCCCGGGTGTACCAGCCCCGGGGCATTTGTTTTGCAAGTATGACATGGGTTTAATATCGTACTATGTATATTATACACCGTATTTCCCGATTTGTCAAGCCCTTTTCCAAAATTTTTCCGTCACAAATTGACAAATTTCGGAAAATGTGATATACTTTATATATTGTCAGCTTCTAAAATTGCCGAGGCAATCAAGGCAAGGATAGGAGGTGTTATTTAATGAGCATTATAACGTTTGTGCTTTCTGTCGCAGCGAGTGTAATTGCAAATTACATAAGCAAGTGGCTGGACAGGTAATCGTCTGACAATCAGCACACCTCTGCACGGTTGCGGAAATAAAGCCCCCGAGGTCGCAACTCGGGGGTTTTACTTTGCATCGTGTGCATTTAATGAGCATTAACGTTTCATACAATTATTATACACCCCATTCCCCGATTTGTCAAGTGTTTTTCAAAAAATTTCCGGGGGGATTTTCGGTATACTTTTATTTTTATATAGTATATCACATTTTTTCGAAAATTTCTATGGGGATTTTATATGCCCGTGTAAATTTTGAGTTGACAATCGGCAGTCCGGGGAATGTTTGCTAAAACGTGTATCAAGGTTGACATTTAATAGTATCACGGAAAAATGATACATTATAAATAGTATATATCCGGCAAAAGTTTCCCGAAAAATTATCGGAGCAAGGAAAATTTTTTCGGGAAATTTGCGAAAATTTATCAAAAAAAGTCCCCCGAAAGAGTGTAAAAGCAAAAAAATATTCCCCGCAAACCCCCTATAAATCGGACTTTTAGAAATTTCCCAAAAAAATTTCTAAAAAAAGCTAAAGTTTTTTTTTGTCGTGCCGATATATATAACAGAAGCGAGGGCAAAAGGAAAAAATCCTAAAGCCCCGAGGGTCACGGATGACCCGACGAACGCTTGAAAAGCAGTGGTTTCCCGGTTTCCCGAATTGCGCAATAAGGAATAAGGGAATGCCACAGCAAAAACCAAATTAAAAAATACATGGAGGTATTTATTATGGTAGTACAGCACAATATTCCCGCTATGAATGCGAACAGATACTTTGGTATCAACAACAGCGGCCTTTCCAAGTCCCTTGAGAAGCTTTCTTCCGGTTATGCAATCAACCGTGCAGGCGATAACGCAGCAGGTTTGGCAGTTTCCGAGAAGATGAGATCCCAGATCGCTGGTCTGACTCAGGGCGTTAAGAATGCTCAGGACGGCATTTCCATGATCCAGACTTACGAGGGTGCTCTTAC
>CAMWLD010000247.1 GCA_947175005.1 uncultured Ruminococcus sp.
CCTTCAGGGCGGTGTTTACCGATATGGAGATCACCGAATGCAAATGGCTTGCTCATTCGGGACAGGCGCCCGATGAGGAGGTTTGAGCCTTTAAAACAAGCGCGGCCGAAAGGAGTTCGTATAATATGCCCGAAAATCCGTTCCCTTATTCGGACACAAACAAGCGGTATCTGACCCAAAGCTATTATCTGAAAAAGCGGTTCGGGAAAAAGGTCATGAAAATTTCCCTTAACTGCGGCTTTACCTGCCCGAATATCGACGGCAGCAAGGGGTACGGAGGGTGTGCTTTCTGCCTTTCGGGCAGCGGAGAATTCGGCGGAGAGCGGGGGAGGCCTGTGACCGAGCAGTTTTACGAGGTAAAGGAGCGTATGAACAGGAAATGGAGTGAGGGGCTGTACATTCCGTATTTTCAGGCAAACACAAACACATATGCCCCTGTGCGGCGGCTTCGGGAGCTTTATGAGGAGGCACTGGGACTGCCCGATGTGGTGGGGCTTGCAATTTCGACCCGCCCTGACTGTGTTGATGATGAGGCACTTGACCTGTTAGCGGAGCTTGCGGAGCGGACGTATCTGACGGTGGAGCTGGGGCTGCAAACCATTCACGACAAAACGGCGGAGCGGCTGGGACGCTGCCACAGCTACGGGGATTTCTTAAAGTGCACAGAGCGGCTGCACGGGCGGGGGATAAACGTTTGCGCCCACATAATAAACGGCTTGCCGGGTGAGGATTTTTCTATGATGATACAAACTGCCGAGGCTCTGGCGGGGCTGCCCATTCATGAGGTGAAAATTCACCTGCTGCACATACTGCGGGGCACGAGGCTGGAGGGGGATTATTTGCGGGGCGAATTTGCTTTGCCCACGTTGGAAGAATATGTCCGGACGGTCTGCGCACAGCTGGAGGTGCTGCCGTCTACGGTAATAATCGGCAGGGTCACAGGGGACGGAGGCAGAGATGTGCTGACAGCGCCTTTGTGGAGCCTGAAAAAATTCGTTGTGATGAACGAGATCGACAAAATGCTTGAAAGAGAGAACAGGTGGCAGGGGAGACTTTACGGGAGTAATTAATAATTAATAATGAGTGTGAGCGGTTTGGATAATGGGGAATACTTTATTTGAGTGAGAATTTTGTTTTGAGAAATAATATGTTTTTGTGCGAATGTACAGAATATTTATGATAGAATGGTTAAATTGACGAAAGGAGTGCTTCGTAAAACGGGCGATTTTTTGGGATATATACGGGGAATGTATTCCGGGAATGTATTCCCACGATCGCCTGTGAGGCAGTATGCTATGAACAGTTACAGTGAGCTTAGCGAATACGGCAGCGGCAAGAACAGCGGCGGAGGGCTTTTTAAGGCGCTGATGACGGTATGCATGGCGGGCGGCGCTGCGGTATACCCAAGGGCAGCGGAATTTACGGATATATTGGCTGCAAAATGCGGCTACGGAGCGATTGCGCTTTTCTGCCTGCTGGCTGCCTGCGGCATTCTGCTGACGGATATGAGTGCGGTAAAATATATGCGGACGGGGACTAAGGTTTGCGGCGTGCTGCTGCCGTTATCGGCAAACGGCGGATCGGCGGTCTGCCTTATGCTGCTGACGAGGGGGTTGAGGGAGGCTGCGGCGGTTTGTGCAGTTGTTTCCTGTGCTGTGTTTGTGATTTGCTCGGGGGTGATTCTGGCAAGGTACAGGAGAAATGAGCTATAGGCTTCCTTTGTATGCGGAGGGAAAACCGCAGCACAGCTGTTTGGATATTATAATTTATATTTAGCGTGAGGGTCAATTGCGTTAATGTAAAAAAGCCGCTGCTTTTTGTTGCAGCGGTTTTTGTGTTTGCGTTGTGCGGGTGCAGTTGGAGTTGTAAAATGATACGGATATATGTGCAGACTGCACAAAATATTTCGACAAAGATTGGCGGGATGTTAGAAAAACATTAAACTCTTAGCAAAAACATATAATAGGTACGGCATTTGTTTATTGTGCATTTTCCCTAAATCAAAAGGTGAAAAATTTGTAAAATTGTCATTGACAGAATGCGAAAAAAATGATAAAATTAAAGTAAGGTTTAAAGTAAGGACGGCTGAACGGACGTTTCCCTTTTAGGCCGGCAAACGCATTTTGCAGTATGCTGCAAGCGGCGTGCAAATAATGCCATATCACAAAATCAGGAGGTAAATTGATGAAAAATCTTAAGAAAACTCTCGCAGGCATTTCTGCTCTCACATTTGCTATGGGGCTTACTGCTTGCGACACCGGCGACAGCGCAACCACCGAGCAGACTACTGTCACCACCACTACTGCGGCAACTGTTGATATTAAAACAGACACATTGGCTGCGGACGCTCAGAAATCCCTTGATGAGGTAGCTGAGGAATATCTTCAGGACGTTGAGCTTGAAAACAAGACCATTAAGTGGCTGGCTCACTATGACATCAACCCCAACACTTCGGGTCAGTCCGAGAGCGTACAGCTTAATATGTTCAAAAATAAATACGGCGGTGAGATCAAGTGGTATCAGACTACTTGGGACACCAGATATTCTGACCTTTCTACATACGTACTGGGCGGCGAGGGAGTTGACTTCTTCCCCTGCGATACCGCTGCGCTGCCTAAGGGCGTTGTAAGTGGAATGTTCCAGCCTATTGACGACTACATTGATCTGAATGCTCCCTTGTGGTCCGATATGAAGGACGCTATGGAAATTTACAACTTTAATGGTAAGCATTACTGCATGGTAAACAATGTTACGGCAGAGCAGGTTGTTATTTACAACAAGCAGACCATTGAAGAAAACGGTCTGGACGATCCCTGGGAGCTTTACGAGCAGGGCAAGTGGAACTGGGATACATTCAGCGGTATGCTGGAGAATTATGTAGATCCCGATGCTGATCATTACGGACTGGACGGGTATTGGGCTGAAAAGGCTCTGTATCTTTCCGCAGGTGTTCCCGCGGTTGAGTCCGACAACGGTACACTGAAGTCCAACCTTATGGACGCTACCCTTGAAAAGGCTATGAACTTCGGTTATGATCTGTACAACAAGGGTCTTATCATAGACAGATCCATATTTGACTGGGCTGAGCAGCCTCAGTTTATGGGCAACGGTCAGGAACTTTTCTATATTGTTGGCTCATGGCACTGCAACACCGATCCCAACACCTGGGCTACAAAGATCTCTCCCGCTAACCTTGGACTGGCTCCCGTTCCCTCTCCCGCAGGCTCCGATCCTTATCAGGCAGCTACGCTGGACGGCTGGGTAATCTGCAAGGGTGCGGATAATCCTCAGGGTGTTGCGCTCTTCGGCGAATGCTCTCGTCTTGCAAATACCAACGATCAGGCTCTTGAGATCGGCGATCAGAAGCTGAGAGACGACGCTCAGTGGTCCGATGAGCTTATTGCTATCAACAAGGAGATCAACGCGCTTGCACAGAAGTATCCCGTTGTTGACCTGGCAACAGGCGTATCCACCGACGTTGCTTCCATTACTACCGACGGCGGCGACGGCGTAGGTCTGCGTGCTGCATTCCACGGTGTTGAATGGGCTACCAACAGAGACGAGATCTCGGCTGTTGTTGAAATGCTGGTAGGCGAGGTTGACGATCAGATCAAGGCTCTCGGCTAATAAATCTATCTGTCGATAGAGGCAAGAAAGAGATTTCTGCCTTACTTTGGAGGTTTGTATTCCCGGTGCGGTTTCGTGCCGGGAATTTTCTTAGGGGCTTTCTTTTATTATACATTGAAGCTTGCTGCTTGTGTGGAATTTGTAACGAACGGTCGATATTTTGCATGAACGGTAAAAAGGCAGGATCAAAGCCTTCTGTTTATATAGTCGCTCGTCTGCGAAAAATGTTGGGTGTTTTTTGAAAAAATTTTTTTCGCTGTTTTGGTATGGTTTTATTATACCATGCCCCAGCTGCTGAAACATTTCCTGCTTTGCTGTAATTGGGATTATCAATGTTATTTCATTGTTTTGTTCCTACAATAATTATTATATCATATAAAAAGACAGTCTGTCTTGACCTTAATTGCTGAAAATTATTTTGGGCGCACTCGGAATTTGAAGATTTAAAGGGTGAAAATATATGAATAAAAATGATTTGCTTTTTTATAATGAATATGAAAAATTTTACAAGATGACGGAACGGGCGGCGGTATTCGGGGAATTTTGCAGGGCTGCCTGCGGCGAGGATCTTTAACAGGACGTCTTTGGTGATATGATGCATATAGATAGGATAGTCGATTT
>CAMWLD010000248.1 GCA_947175005.1 uncultured Ruminococcus sp.
AAACAAACGGCAAGCCTTTCAAAGCCTTAGCTCCTCCGTTCGCTGTTTAAACGTTATTTAGCATTTCAAACTGCTAAAAGTATATTTACAACGCTTAATCACCGAAATATTCTTTGATCTCCTTTTCGGTAAGCTTTTCTGCACCTGTCACATCGCCGTTTTTATCACGAACTATTTTAATATCCGCCTTGCCTTTGGGATTGGTTTCAACCGTTGCAGCCATAAAGGAAGAATCACTTCTTTGTTTTTGTATGTCAAGAAAATATCTTACAGGCGCGCCATTATAGAGATAATGTCCGTCCTTAAACGTAACACCGTATTTTTCATATTCCTTTAAAGTCTCGCTGTCCGGGCCAAACTCAAAGTCATCATTCCAGTCATCATCATAACCGCAAAGAGATTTAAAGCTTGTTCTACCGTCCTTTTCTGCCCTGTCATACCAATTTTTCAGCAGTTTGTCGTCCATTTCTCCCGACAGAATTGAAAAGAAACCAAGCTTGCCGTCATTATAGGATTTTTCCGCATATGTGTCAATGAGCTTTCCTGCCTCGTTTTTGTCATTTAGGCTGTTAAGGCATATGGAAAAGATACCGACTTCATTATCGGCATAAGCCTTTCCGGCATATCTTTTTGCTATACCGGGGCTGTCCAAAATATCCAAGGATATCGAGAAAAATCCCGCTTCATTTTCATCATAAGCTTTTTTGATACAGCTAAGCTGTGTTTTTCTGTCTGCAAACGGTAGCACAGCACTGTAATAAGCGATATTACCGTCTTTGTAATATTGCTCTGCAAGCTGTTCGGGAGAAGTTTTTCCAACATTCTCCATTTCAAACAGAATAGGATATTTCATATCCTTATCATCTTTCCTGCACCGTTCAAGAGCATCTGCAAGAGCAGTATTAACAGCCTTATCTTTAATATTTGCTTCGAGGCCTTCCTCATACCAAACCGTTATATTTGTTTTGTCCGAAAGGGTAATATCTATGCTGTCATGTGATTTTTTTACCTTGTCGGAGCTATTCATACCAATATAGAAAATATAAGGCTTGCTGTAATAATATTGACAGTTCATGTACTCATACGCTTCATCGTCATTTGCGCTTACAGTCACACCTGCACTAATCGTGAAAATCAACATTAACAGTATGGAAAAAGCTTTTTTAAAGCTTGTTTGCCTCTTCATAAATCTTATACTCCTTTTCATCTTTGAATTAACTTCTGCCGCAAGGTATTATATAGTATTTTTCCTTAACTTTTCCGTATCTTCAGCGAAATATCAAAAGCCTTCACAGAATGAGTTATCGCCCCCGAGGAAATAATGTCCACTCCCGTTTTCGCAACCTCGGAAATATTGTTCTCGTCAACATTCCCCGAAGCCTCCAGCACAGCCTTTCCCCCCGCTATCTTAACGCATTCAGCCATTTCTTCGGGAGTCATATTGTCCAGCATGATAACGTCAGCGCCGCAGTTCATAGCCTCCCAAAGCTCCGCCTCATTCCTGACCTCAACCTCTATCTTCACCATATGCCCTATCTTTTTCCGAAGCTCTTCGACCGCCCCGGTAATAGACCCGTAAGCGTCAATGTGATTGTCCTTGAGCATAGCCCCGTCCGACAGATTAAAGCGGTGATTTCGTCCGCCCCCTACCCAGACAGCATACTTTTCCATTGCACGCAGCCCCGGCAGAGTCTTTCTTGTGTCCGCAACCGTCGCCCTTGTGCCCTCGCAAGCTTTTACCAGCTTGTTTGTCGCCGTGGCAACTCCCGACATATGCTGAAGAATATTCAGGGAAGTGCGCTCGCCCTTTAAAACCGAGCGTGTCTTTCCCTTTACTTTTGCAATAATATCCCCCTTATTCACAGCCTCTCCGTCACGGATAAATACCTCGCACTCCACTCCGCTGTCAATGAACGTAAACACCCGCAAAGCACAGTCTATCCCCGCAAGAATTCCCGTCGCCTTAGCCACAAACTCCGCCTCGCAAACGTCTTTCTCACTTATCAGCATATCGGTAGCCATATCAATATAATTAATATCCTCCGACAAAGCCCTTTTTATGACCTCGTCAACATAAAATTCGGGTAACATCATTATTCATCATATCCTTTCAGCCTGTTTAATTCAAATACAATTGCCTGTCCCTCATTTACCGCAAACAAATACGAATTTCCCCTGTAATAATCAAAGCTTACATTCTTTCCCTCAATGGGAAGAATCATTTTATATCCCTCTATTTTGTAGTTCTCTCCATTCCTTTCAAAATTTGGAATATTGTAGCTTTCATATTCAAAAAATCTGCCCCTGTAAAAAATAATATCCCGTTCCGTACCCCTTAGGTTTACAGCCTCTGAATAATCAAGCTCGTCCTTGGAAATCATCCTCGGTTCATATCTTTCAAATATCATGACCATATAACCGTTACTGTTATATAATTCTCCACCGCATAGGTAAACGCATTCTTCGGGAGCATATTCAATGTCCCTAAGCTCTTTGTCCGCAGGGCAAAAATATCCGCCTTTTAAAATTACAGGCTCATTGTCCGCCCCTCTCCAGTATTCACCTAACATCGCACTGCTGTCATTGTGTAAAAACATCATATATTCCGTGGTTTGTCCCAAAGGCATAAATTCCGTCCCCAGCCATTCTCCACGAACCATTTCCTGCTCTGCCCTTATGGGTCTGCTTCTTGAAAATATTTCGGGGCTTGCCGAATACGGAGGACCTATGCCCTCAAAATATCCCCACACATCACCATCATCCTCCGGATCATATACCGTATACCCCGATGTGTCAAGCTTTTCTTTTTCGCCCTCGCCATAATTCTCTGCCAAAGTTTTCATCATCAGCCTGCCGCCGCAAATCACAGTTGCCTTTGCGATCTGATAGTATGTATCGCCGTTCGACAAGGTAATTTCTATAATTCCATTGTCAATCGTGTATCCCCCCTCATCTCTGCCCTCGCAGTCGGCAACAGCAAAGCTGCCGTTACGCCCAAAGCGGTAAACCGTTTCATATTCGTCAATGCAGTACCATATTCCTACAATATCTTCTGCATTTACAGCCCTTGCCGTTTCCCAGTCTGCCGCAAGAGCATTTACTCCGAATATACCGCAGCAAGTCACCGCAGCAGTAATCGCCGAAAATAGTATTGTTTTTTTAATTAACGATTTATACACATATTATCCTCCCCATAAATATTCGCAAGCCAAATGACATTAACCAATCGCAAAATATCGACCCATAATGAAATATCACTCCGAAACGCAGTAATCGAGCGTCTCTCCAATGCTTTCACGTATGATTAGATCGGCCTTATAGTCAAAATCCGTAGGAGTCTTGTTGATAAGTACCAGCTTGCTGCCGCTGTAATACTGCAGCAGACTGTTTGCGGGATAAACCGATAGGGAAGTGCCTCCCACAATGAACATATCGCACTGCTCAATGGCAGTGATAGCCCCGTCCACTATCTGCTGATTAAGCCCCTCTTGGTACAGCACAACATCCGGCTTTAAAAGCCCCCCGCACTTGGAGCATTCGGGTATAAAGGGAGAATTTTTCATATACTCCGCATTATGCTCCGCCCCGCAGCGCACGCAGTAGTTGCGGTGAACCGACCCATGCAGCTCGTAAACCGCTTCGCTGCCTGCCGCCTGATGAAGTCCGTCAATATTCTGAGTGACCACAGCTTTCAGTTTGCCCTCTTTTTCCAGCTTTGCCAGAGCAAGATGAGCCTTGTTGGGTTTTGCGTCAAGACAAAGCATTTTATCCTTGTAGAATTCGTAAAAATCGCTTATGTTGTTGCAGAAAAATGTGTGGCTCAAAATAGTTTCGGGAGGGTATTTGTATTTCATATTGTAAAGTCCGTCAACGCTGCGAAAATCGGGTATCCCGCTTTCGGTGGATACACCTGCGCCTCCAAAAAATACAATATTGTCCGAACCCTCTATCCATTCTTTAAGAATGCGTGTGTTTTCCGTGATTGCCATATTATCAGTTCCTTTCGTTTGTTTTGGGGATAATTCCCCGGCTGCCATAAATTTCGGGAAATATTTTTCTGTACCCGAAATTATTCTCTAATTAAAAAAATGTTCTCATTATTTATTATAACATATATTTTTGTGAATTTCTACATTTTTTCAAAAAAAACTTCCAAAAATATGAAATAAATTTTAGTTATAACGCCTGTTTACCTTGATTTATCGGCTCTTTAAGCAGATTTATA
>CAMWLD010000249.1 GCA_947175005.1 uncultured Ruminococcus sp.
TATAGTATGTGTAAACAAGCGTAGAAGCGCGGCTTCTTTGTCGGTTGACTTTGTTTTTGGGAAAAAATATGCAGAAAATTTTTCCGAAAATTATACAAAATTTCTCAAAACCCCTTGACAAAGGGGATTTTTTGTGGTATGATTAATATACCTCTTTTTGGGGCTTGTTTTTTTGTGCGCTTTTTTAAGGCGGCAAAAATTCCCCGTGAAGCCTTTTATGGGCATTCGAGAGGGAGGCAAAATAGGGATTCTATTAAAGGAAAGTCCCTTAAAGTAAAGAGAAGCTGTGTTTTTCACAGCCATTAACAGGAGGTGCCGATATGAGAGTAAAGGTAACACTTGCTTGCACAGAGTGCAAACAGCGCAATTACAACACTAAGAAGAACAAGAAGAACGACCCTGACAGACTGGAGATGAACAAGTTCTGCAAATTCTGCAAGAAGCATACCGTCCACAGGGAAACTAAGTAAGGCGGAGGGACAAGAATGGCAAAGAAAAAATCCGCAGGAAAGAAAAAATCTGCGGCAAACAATGCTGCAAAAGCAAAGCCTGTAGAAAAGCTCCCCGCCGATAAATCGGAGGCAACCCCGGAAACCGCCCCCGTAAAGGCAAAAAGCGAAACGGGACCCGATACCGCCAAGGCGAAGGGCACCGGTGGCGTCAAGAATGACATTGTCAAAAATGACGCCAAGAAGCAGGCTAAAAAGCCCAATAAGGCTGTCAAGTATTTCAGAGATCTCAGAAGCGAATTCAAAAAGGTGGTCTGGCCGTCATGGAAGTCTGTGGTCAATAACACAAGCGTTGTGCTTGCGGTAATGATCGGGTCGGCTCTTCTGATGTGGGGGCTGGATTCGGGCTTTGCGGCGCTTTTGCAGGGTCTGCTCTCCTTAGCGGGGAGTAACAGCTGAAAGGAGAGTTCGGGAATATGTCAGACGAGGCTAAATGGTACGTTGTTCACACTTATTCCGGATATGAGAATAAGGTCGCTCAAACTATCCTGCAGGTTGTGGAAAACCGCAAGCTTCAAGGGCTTATTACGGAGGTAAAGGTACCTACCGAAAGAGTTATGGAGAAAAACGACAAGGGCGTTCTGCGGGAAGTTGAGAGGAAGATTTTCCCCGGATATGTGCTTGTTAAAATGATACTCACCGATGACAGCTGGTATATTTGCAGAAATACCAGGGGAGTCACAGGCTTTGTGGGTCCCGAGAGCAAGCCCGTTCCTTTGAGTGAAAAAGAGGTCGAGGCTCTTGGCGTTGAAAGCGGCGTTAAGGCTGCCGAGATCGACATTAAGGTCGGGGACAGGGTGAAGATCTCCGCAGGGCCTATGGACGGCTTTGTGGGTGAGGTCAAATCTATCGATCCCGAGGAAAATTCGGTTACGGTCTCTGTTTCCATGTTCGGCAGGGAGACACTGGCTACTCTTGATCTGAGCCAGGTCAAGGCCGTTACGGACTATTAATTTATTAAAACAAGACGCCTGTTGTCCGCATTTGTTCGGGCAAGGGTGTATACGATTTATGGAGGTGTGCGTTATGGCACAGAAAGTTGTTGGCTTAATTAAGCTTCAGATCGCAGCAGGCAAGGCAACTCCTGCTCCCCCTGTTGGTCCTGCTCTGGGTCAGCATGGCGTAAATATTATGTCCTTTACAAAGGAATTCAACGAGAGAACAAAGAATGATATCGGTCTTATAATCCCCGTAGTTATTACGGTTTATGCCGACCGTTCGTTCTCTTTCATCACTAAGACCCCTCCTGCCGCTGTTCTTATCAAGAAGGCTATCAATCTTCAGAGCGGCTCGGGCGTTCCCAACAAGACTAAGGTGGGCAAGATAACCAAGGATCAGATCAGAAAGATCGCAGAGACCAAAATGCCCGACCTTAACGCTGCTTCCGTGGAAAGCGCAATGAGCATGATCGCAGGCACAGCCCGCTCCATGGGTGTAGAGGTTGTTGACTAACCGAAAATTTAAGTGGGAGGATAAACTTTCCGTTGTCTTTTAAGTAAGGCGTCCTTTGCCGCAAGGCAAAAGACATTACCACAAATTTACAGGAGGAAATTATATGAAACACGGTAAGAATTATATAGAAAGCTCAAAGCTTGTTGACAAGAACAAGCTCTATGACAGCGCAGAGGCTCTGGAGCTGGCATGCAAGGCTGCAAAGGCTAAGTTTGACGAGACTGTTGAGGTACACATTCGTCTGGGCGTTGACTCCCGTCATGCCGACCAGCAGGTAAGAGGCGCAGTTGTACTTCCCAACGGCACAGGCAAGAAGGTAAGAGTTCTTGTTATCTGCAAGGAGGACAAGATGGAGGCTGCTACTGCGGCAGGCGCTGAGTATGTAGGCGGTCAGGATTACATTGACAAGATCATGAAGGAAAACTGGATGGACTTTGACGTGCTTATCGCTTCCCCCGATATGATGGGTATGGTAGGCCGTATCGGTAAGATCTTAGGTCCCCGCGGACTTATGCCTAACCCCAAGGCAGGCACTGTTACCCCCGATGTTGCAAAGGCTGTAACAGAGGCTAAGGCAGGTAAGATCGAGTACCGTCTTGACAAGTCCAATATCATTCACTGCCCTATCGGCAAGGTTTCTTTCGGCAAGGAGAAGCTCTCCGAGAACTTCGAGACCCTGCTTGACGCTGTAGTGAAGGCTAAGCCCGCTGCTGCAAAGGGAACTTATATCAAGTCCTGCTCGGTGGCTTCCACTATGGGCGTTGGTATCCCTGTTTCCACTACCAAGTACGGAGTTTAATTTAAGAAGCAAGAATTTAAGAGGCAAGAGGCAAGAAAAATGCTTCTTGCCTCTTTTTTGCATTTGACCGTAATATATATAAGTCTACGGACAGACCTGTGCATTGAGAAAAACCAAGGGAGGAAAAAATATGTTATGCAAAAGCTGTGGAAATTTTGTAGATAAATACGACCTCTTCTGCCGTTTCTGCGGGACTAAGCAGGCGGCGCAAACAGTGCTCCGTGATTTTGAGATCCAAAACGGCGTGCTGGTAAAATATAAGGGAAGAAAGAAAAATGTTGTTATTCCGGAGGGTGTAAGGGTGATATGGGATGAGGCATTTATAAACTGCAAATCTGTTAAAAACGTTACTCTTCCCGATGGTTTACATACGATACGGAGCGAGGCATTCAGCGGCTGCACAGCTCTTGAAGAAATAACTGCTCCGAATAGCATATATTACATAGGGTGGCAGGTGTTTGAAAATTGCACGTCTCTTAAAAGCATAAGCATTCCCTATGGCATAGAGCATATAAACTGGGGTACATTCAGAAATTGCACATCTCTTAAAAGCGTAACTATTCCTGATAGTGTAATGGATATAAGGCACCATGCATTTGAAAATTGTTCAGCTCTTGAAAGCATAAGCATTCCTGACGGTGTAACAGATATACACTGGGCTGCATTTAAGAAATGCACATCTCTTAAAAGCGTAACTATTCCCGATAGTGTAATGATGATATGGCGATGTGCATTTGAAAACTGCACATCTCTTGAAAGCATAACTATCCCGGGCAGTCTGAAAAAAATACGCAAAGGAGCATTTTCCGGCTGCACGAGCCTTACCGAGGTGAGCGTTCGGGATATTGAATTTAAGTTGGAAAGCACTGCATTCAAGGACTGCCCCCTTGACGAGGACTCAAAAAAGGCGCTGGGAAAATACAGTGTATATAGTGAGGAATGAGGTCGGAATAATTTATAGCTTTGGGCGGTTTGAGTTTGCTCGGGGTCTGAAATATTATGGGCACGGAATATATAGTGCGGATATTTTTTGTAAAAATTTTCGTTAAAATTACCAATTGCCCCTTGAAAAAATCAAAAGAATATGTTATAATGACAATATGAACCGGTTTTTTTGCATTTGGAATAGTATACGATTTGACACCACGGGCTTGTCCGCTTTTTCAAAGAGGGGAGAATTTAAATAAATTACATAAAAAATTGCGGGAGGAAAAAAATATGTACTGCAAAAGCTGCGGGAAAAATATAGAGGACGACAGCGCTTTCTGCCGTTTCTGCGGGGCGGGGCAGGCTGTTGAGACTGTTGAGGCGGCTGAGGCTGTTGAGATTGTCGAGACTGTCGAGAACGTGAATGAAGATGATTTTGTGATAAAAAAGGGTACATTAATAGAATATAAGGGAAAAAGCGGAAATGTTGTTGTGCCGGACAGTGTAACGGGGATAGGCAGCTGGGCTTTT
>CAMWLD010000250.1 GCA_947175005.1 uncultured Ruminococcus sp.
GGAACTGCCGTCCAGGTCTATCCAGGGCATATAAACCGCCGTAAGCTCACGCCATTTGTTTATACGCTCTTCGGGAGAAAGTCTGGGTTTTTCATAAACAATATGCTGGAAATGGTCAACCATAGCTCCGTAGGGTATAAACTTCAAAGCGTCCGCCAAATGCTTGTAGCAGAATTTTCCGGCATTCTCTCCAAAGAAATCCTCCGCGCTCCGCCAGCCGAAAAATTCCATGGTCATAGAATGTATCTCGCAAGCCTCCAGCGTGGGCTGGCGGTTGTCCGTGGGGAAAATATCCCTGCTCACGTAAGCCGCAAAAGCGTGTCCCGCCTCATGAGTTATGACCTCCACATCTCCTTGAGTGCCGTTGAAATTTGCGAAAATAAAGGGACTTCCGAAATCGGGCAGCTCCGTGCAGTAGCCTCCCACAGCCTTTCCCTTTCGGCTCAGCACATCCATCAGCTCGTTTTCCATCATAAAATCGTAAAACTCCGCTGTTTCGGGGGAAAGATCATGATAAAATCTCCTGCCCGCCTCTAAAATATCCTCTGCATTCCCCTTAGGCACAGCATTCCCGTCCTTGAATGATATACCCGTGTCGCAGTATTTCAGCGGATAATCCGCACCTATCCGCTCCGCCTGCTCCTTGTAAAGCCTGTCTGCCAGAGGCACAATATACTTTACCACAGCCTCACGGAATTTCCCCACATCGCTTACAGTGTAGCAGTTGCGGCACATATTAAGGTAGCCGAGCTTAACGTAATTGTCAAACCCCATTTTCCTTGCCATTTCATTTCTGACCCTTACCATGCTGTCAAATATCCCGTCCAGTTCACTCTTGTGCTCTGTGTAAAAACCGCTTTCCGCCGCCCAAGCCCTTTTCCTTACATCATCATCTGCCGACTGCTTGTATGGCGTAAGCTCGGAAAGATTAAGGATTTTCCCGTCAAAATCTATCTTAGCCGAAGCAACGAGCTTTTCATATTCCGTGCAAAGCTTGTTGTTTTCCTGCATTTTGGGGATTATCTCGGGAGAAAAGCTTTCAAGGAAAATGTCAATATTTGTAAACATGACCTTCCCGAATTTTTTCTCCAGCTCGGGACGAAACCTGCTTTTGGCAACAGCCTCGGAAACGTCCTGCCAAAGCTTTGTGTAATCGGGGGAGTTCTCGTCAAAGAAATCGTTCTCGCCGCTGTAGAATTCGTCCTCGGTGTTAATGGTGTGCCTTATATAGCAAAGGGAATTCATGGTCGAAAAGAAAGCCGCAGCCCTGTCCCACATAAGATAGGCGCTTGCCGCCTCTTCTGCATTCGCCGCATTTGCAAGCAGTCCTGCCGCCTCTTTGGATTTTGCCGCCAGATCGTCCATATCCGGACGCACATACTTCATTTCGCTGAATTTCATTTTATGACCAATCCTTTCCTCTGCTTTAATTTTAGCCTTTAAAATATTTTCCCCCAAAAACGGGGGAGTAAACATATTCGCTGAAATTTATCCGTCAAACAATACGCTCATCACATGAACTCGTAACCTATCTTTATCGCTTTAAGATTATTTTCAATAAGCTGCGCCTTTTTCGGGGGAACGATCTCCCTTATGGCAGCCTCAATATCGTCCATTGAAATTATCCCCGTCTCACGGATAAGCTTGCCTATAAGTATAATGTTAGCCCCGCCCGCCAGATCATTGTCTGAAGCAAGCCTCGTTGCAGGCACGCAGAATACCTTTATATCATTACGATCGGTGGAAGCCGTTACCAAAGTGCTGTCCACAAAGGCAAAGCCTCCGGGCTTTACAGTGTCAATGAACTTTCTGAATGAGGGATCGTTCATGGCAATGATAATGTCCGGCTCGTCCACCGTAGGCGAGCCTATAGGCTCATCCGATAAGCAGACCGAGCAGTTGCAGGTGCCGCCTCTCATCTCGGGGCCGTAGCAGGGCAGCCAGGAAACCTCTCTGTCCGCCAGCATTCCGCAGTATGCCAGCACCTTTCCCGCAAACAGTATGCCCTGTCCGCCGAATCCCGCCAGCTGTATCTCACTTGTCATCTTCCCTCACTCCTTTTCACTTTCGGTAATATCCTTGTAGACCCCCAAAGGATAATATGGTATCATCTCGCTGCGAACTCTCTCCACAGCCGCCACAGGGGTCATTCCCCAGTTTGTGGGGCATGTGCTGAGTACCTCAATAATCGAAAAACCAAGACCCGCCTTTTGCACCTCAAAGCCCTTGCGTATAGCCTTTTTCGCTGCATTTATATGAGCGGGACTGTCCACCGAAACTCTTTCCGCATAAGCTGTTCCCGTCAAAGTGGAGATAAGCTCGCATATCCTTACAGGGTATCCCGCAACCTTCGGGTCACGGCCGAAAGGCGTGGTCTGCGTCACCTGCCCCGGCAGCGTGGTGGGCGCCATCTGCCCTCCCGTCATGCCGTAAATGGTGTTGTTGATGAATATAACCGTAATGTTCTCGCCTCTCGTAGCGCTGTGTACAGCCTCTGCCGTACCAATGGCAGCAAGGTCGCCGTCTCCCTGATAGGTAAATACGAACCTGTCGGGAATGCTCCGCTTGATTCCCGTAGCCACCGCAGGCGCTCTGCCGTGAGCCGCAGCCACAACATCGCAGTTAAAATAATTATAGGAGGTAACAGCGCAGCCTACAGGGCAAACTCCCACCGTTTCTCCCTCTATGCCCATTTCGTCAATGACCTCGCATACCAGCCTGTGAACTATCCCATGGGAACAGCCCGGGCAGAAATGCAAAGGGATATCCGCCATTGACTCGGGTTTTTTATATACAGCCATTTTAATAAAACCTCCTCACAATTATGCCTTGTTATATTTCTTGTCAAGCTCTCTTATTTTCTCCAGGACCTCCGAAGGCTTGGGGATAACGCCGCCCGTGCGACCGAAGAACTCCACAGGTCTCTTGCAGCTTGTTGCCAGTCGGACATCATCTACCATTTGCCCCATGGACATCTCCACAACAAGATAAGCTTTTGCCCTGTCCACCGTGTCCGCATATGCCTTTTCGGGGAACGGCCACAATGTTATCGGTCGGATAAGCCCTGCTTTTATTCCCTCGGCACGTGCCGCATTAACCGCCGAACGTGCGATTCTCGCCGAAGCCCCGTAGCCCGTAACAATTATCTCTGCGTCCTCTGTCAGATAGCAGTCCGCTTCGGGCAGCTCGGCCTTTACAATGTCATATTTTTTAAACCGCTCCCTGTTGGAGTTTTCCAGATCCTCGGGAACAAGATAAAGGGAATTTACAATATTGTGCTTTCTCTTGTTTTCATGCCCAACGCAAGCCCAGGGCTTTTCGGGAGCTTTTTCTGTGATCTCGGGGAATACCACAGGCTCCATCATCTGTCCCAGAAGCCCGTCCGACAGGATCATTACAGGCATTCTGTACTTGTCCGCCGTGTCAAAGGCACGCACTGCAAAGTCCGCCATTTCCTGTACAGACCCGGGAGCGTAAACTATCATAAAGAAGTCCCCGTGACCTCCCGCCTTTGCAGCCATATAATAATCCGACTGCGAGGGCTGAATGCCGCCCAGTCCGGGGCCGCCCCTCTGCACATTCACAATAACGCAGGGCAGGTCGCACCCCGCAATATAGGAAATACCTTCGGATTTAAGGGAAACTCCCGGAGACGACGAGGACGTCATAGCCCGCACCCCTGCAGACGCCGCTCCGTAAACCATATTTATAGCTGCGATCTCGCTTTCCGCCTGCAGGAAAACGCCGCCGCTTTTAGCCATTCGCTTGGACATATATGCGGCGATCTCCGTCTGAGGGGTGATAGGGTAGCCGAAGTAGCATTTGCACCCTGCCCTCACCGCAGCCTCCGCCAAGGCTTCATTGCCTTTCATCAATTTCTTTTCCGACATTTTTTATGTACACGCTCCTTTTTAGAGGTTAGAGATTAGAGGTAAGAGGTTAGAAAACTAAGTCTTACCCGAAATTTGAATTTCGATTTATGACCCACGAGTGGGTGCAGAAGAACGCTGCTATTTTTCCACAGTAATGGCGCAGTCGGGGCATACCGTGTAGCATATCCCGCAGCCAATGCACTTTTCCTCATCGGAACATTCCGCCGTGCTGTAGCCCTTGGAGCTTCGCACATCCTTGCGTATCACAATGATCTTTTTGGGACAGGCTTCTATGCAAAGCTTGCAGCCCTTGCACCGCTCCCTGTCCACAGTCATTTTTGA
>CAMWLD010000251.1 GCA_947175005.1 uncultured Ruminococcus sp.
CCGTTTCCGTTAGGGCTTGGGGCTGTTATGGAAATGTACCGTTAGGGCGGCGAGGATATTCGTGAAACATGCCTTGAGATCATGGGGCAGTTCCCCGGTGAGGAGGCTTCCGCCTTTGCGCTTGGGGAGGCAAGGCGCAGGGAAAATCCTGACGATATCCGTGCGGCAGGACTTGACGCATACGTTATGGCGGCGGAGCTTGTTGACGTTGACATTCTTGTTCCGCTGGTCAGGGAACTGGATTCATATAAAGAAAAACAGAACAAAAACGTGCTGCTTCATAATCTGGGATTTTCATTTCAGGAACGGCATGACAAGCACAGCAGACGTTACGAAAGGCTGCGGAGATACTTTTACGATAATCTGCGCTGCACATGCTGCCGCATGGATACGGTGCAGATGATGGTGCGTTCCCATGACGACTGCGGGGATATTTTGCAGGAGTGCTGCTATGACAGTAATTTAGCTTTGCGCAAATATGCCGAAAGCGTTTTGAAAAAAAAGAAAATTGACCGAAAGGAGGTTATATGAAAAATTTAAAAAAGAAAGAATTTAAACGTCTGCTTGCGAACGGGTACGGCAATGCGCTGCGGTTTCTGAATTGCTGCGACGATCCTATGCAATACGCAAAAATAATTGCCGAGTGCTGCACAACCGACACCTGTTTCGATATGCAGTGCGAGGGGCACAGGGGAGCATACCTTTGCGACGCCGTTATGCTCACAGGGCAGCCGGAATATTTTGCGGATATTGTTATGGAGCGGCTTAGCAGACGGCATTGCGATCATTGGGCAAGCTTTCAGATGCTGGAGCTGCTGGTGTGCATTTATTATGAAGAAACGGATATTTCCCCGAAGATACGAAATTTTTTACAGGATATGTACATAAAGGAATTTGCAAGGTGCACAAGTAAAAGCTTTTCAAAAGTTCCGAGAACACATTTTTTTGAAGATCTTTGCAATGTACTTGTTGATGATATAGACAGCAGTTACTTTGAACGAATCGTGAATGACGTGGGCGGGTATTTGCTCGGTCACCCGAATTCCGACAGGTTCAGCCTTGACTGGTTTTTTGCACGCTGCACCGACCACGGCAAAAAGCGCAGCCGCCTGAAAAAAGCGGATAAGGCTTGCGCAGAGATTTTTATGAAGCGGTTCGATCTTGACTATCGGGAAAAGCATGAGCCGCCCCCTCCGCCGAGACCCGCCTTTGCAGAGCTTATTGCCGAACCTGCGGGCGAATTATCCGAAAGCGAAAACCTGCAAAGAACGGTAAATTTTCGCAGAGCTGCCCATAAAGCCGATGATGAAGAGCTTTTGCAGCTTGCAAAACTGACCCTCTCCGAAAAGGACGAAAAGGAAAAATACCGTATGCTTTGCGTTTTTGAGAAAAGGCCGTTTCCTTTGGGCTTTGAGGCGGTTCGGGAAATGTTAGAAAGCGGCAGCGAAAAAATAAAAGTAAAATGCGCCGAAGCCATGGGCTGCTTTAAGGAAAAAGAGGCAGAGGATTTTCTGCGGTGTAATGGTTTTCTTGCATATGTGCAGTGCGCAAAAAGGCTTGACGTTCCCTTTATGACGGGATACCGTCCGGAGCTTCCCGATAAAAGCGGCGAAAAATTTGACAGAGCGGATTTTTTCCATATTCTTTGGCATAATACCGAGGGTCGGCAGGATTGTGCTTCACGCAAATATGAACAGCTGCGGAGGTATATCTACCGCAATCTGAACTGCACATTCTGCCGTGAATATCTGGTGCAGCTGATGGTGCGTTCCCGGGACAACTGCAATGATATTCTCAGGGAATGCCGATTTGACTGCAACCTTGACCTGCGCAGTTATGCGGATAGGGTCTTGAAGAGGCGGCAGAAGTAACGGTTAAGCCGATAATGTGAACCTATAAATCACACAAAAAATCGACAATCAAACCGCTATTTCGACGAAATTACCAAAAAAATCCCCGAAACAAGAAAAAAGTTTAACAAATTTTTCCCGGATTTTCGTGGCGTTTTCATCATTTGAACACATTTCTGGGTTATAATAGGATTGTGATAAGAAAGACGGAACCTTATCATATGTAATTTTTCATTCCCAACTTTTTTTCATCTCTCTCCTTTTATCTATGGAGTTCCTGCCGCTATCCCCCTTGCGGCAGGAAAAACTCCGGAGGGTATATGGGGACTTGTGAGTGTAAGGGCATGAAAAAGCTGACAATTTTGTTAGCGCAGAAATGATTAAAGTTTTTGATTTTTCTCCGAACGGGGAATTTCATTATAATGCTGCCCCGCAGACTGCCGGGAGTGATCGGATCGCGGGCAACGCTAATTTGCCTCGGGATTTGCAGAGGGTCATTCCCACGGATTGCTTGGTTTTTCCTAAATTTTCCAAGCCGCGGGCAGCGTCCAAATATTCCTCCACCCTCCTTGTGGAGTAATCTTTAATACATTTTTTTAATTTTATTTTATTTGAGTTTTGGCGTTCCATGCAGCGGAACGCCATTTTTTTTGTGCGCAAATTTGCAAATTAATATGCCGGTTTGTGTACAGGGATAATTTGTCCGTTTAACAAATGCAATGTATCTTTGCACAGTATAGACGGAATTTTCTGAATTACGGGCAGTGAACACTTAACGCCTCAGTCGGACACAGCAAGTCTGCGGCACACTGCTAACGCCGCTTACATTAATTAACAATATATTCATTATCGCTCAACCGCAAATTCACGTTTTTATGTTACAATAGATTTTAATAGTAGAAAAATGTTGAAAAAGACGGAAACCGCATTGGGGCGGCGATACGAACGAGGCTCAAATGCTAAGGAACCGGGACAGGAACGGCAGGCACGGCGGGCACAGCAGTAATGCAGTGCAAATGCAGCTGCAAATGTGCTGCAAAGGCAGGCTTTTTTCCTTGGCATGGCAGACGTTTGGCGTTCGGTGAAAGGATGAGCATATTAATATGTCGATCTTTAATATAATTCAGTTGGCAGGCGGGCTTGCCATGTTCCTTTTCGGAATGGGCTTTATGAGCGAAAAGCTGGAAAAAATGGCGGGCGGCAAGCTGGAGCAGATTTTTGAAAAGCTCACCTCGAACCGCTTTAAGGGTCTGCTGCTGGGAATTTTGGTTACAACGGTGATACAGTCCTCTTCGGCTACTACGGTAATGCTGGTAGGCTTTGTAAACTCGGGGCTTATGCGGCTTTCCCAGGCTATTTCGGTTATTATGGGCGCAAATATCGGTACTACAGTCACCTCATGGATAATGAGCCTTGCGGGACTGGAGGGGGACAGCTTTATCATTCAGCTGTGCAAGCCCGAGACCTTTGCCCCCGTGCTTGCCATGATAGGCGTTATTATGCGTATGGTGGGCGATAACGGCAGGAAAAAGGACATCGGCGGGATACTGGTAGGCTTTGCGGTGCTGATGATGGGTATGGACACTATGAAGGTCTCCGTTGAGCCTCTTAGCAATTCCCCGGGATTTTCCAAGGTACTTACGGCTTTTTCAAATCCCGTGCTGGGGGTCATTACGGGTGCGCTGCTTACGGCGATAGTTCAGTCCTCGTCGGCATCTGTGGGTATGCTTCAGGCGGTGGCGGCCTCCACGGGGAAATTTACCGTGTCCATGGCGCTGCCCATAATCCTGGGGCAGAATATAGGCACCTGCGTTACGGCGATACTTTCCTCGGCAGGGGCTAACAAAAACGCCAAGCGTGTGGCGGCTGTCCACCTTTATTTTAACGTTATAGGTACGGTTCTGTTTTTGGTTGTGTATTATCTTTTAAATTCTATAATACATTTTTCGTTCGCCGATTATACGGTTTCGGCGGTAACGGTGGCTGTGGTGCATACGGTGTTCAACCTTACGACGACCCTTGTTCTGCTGCCCTTTACGGGACTTCTCGAAAAGCTTGCCTATATGACCATAAGAGATGAAGAGGGGGAGGAAGCGGCTGCCCCTGTGGTGCTGGACGACCGTTTCTTAAGCACTCCCGGTGTGGCTATCGAGCAGTGCAGAAACGTTACCAACCGCATGGCGTCGCTGGCAAAGACCACTATTTCCCTTTCACTGGAGCTTTTCAAGCACTACAGCGACGAGAACGAGACCGACGAGGGCTTTAACCGAATGCCCGACCTTATTTTATTGGACGGCGGCAAGGGACATGTTAACGCTGTTGAGCCTATTTTGCGTGAAATGGGTATAACTGTCCCCATTT
>CAMWLD010000252.1 GCA_947175005.1 uncultured Ruminococcus sp.
ATATAAAATTATCAAAACGGGGAGAAGCGAACGAACCGTGCGCTGTGCATAAGGTATGCGATCCTAAATGCAAAGCTATGAAAAGATACTAAAGCTTGTTTGAAAACAGGAGGAAATATATGACCAACAAAGAAATTATACGTCACATTGACGAAGGGGCAAATTATTATGTCGGTATGTTCGGAGAGGCTGTACATATGGAAAAGGTTGACAAAGAATATTATTCTTATGTAAAACCGAAACCGGGGGAAGAAGGCATATCTTTTATTTACAATGTTCGTATCAACGATCTTCCCGCAGAGCAAATGAAAGCTGTCATTGCCGAAATGAAGTCAATGAATATGCCTATCTGGCTAAGCCTGTTCATATCCGATGAAGCAGCTTTTATATTTTCGGGAAAAAAGCCCGCACATGAAAAGAGAGAACCATGCGAAGATGATGAGGTTTATCTGGCAATGCTTCCCGAGGAACAAAGAGAATATTGTGAAAATAATCATAAGATCATCAAGGTGCAGACAGCTGAAGAATTTGCGCTGTGGGCACGAATGGTAAATGATATTCTTGCAGGCGGACACACCGACATACACCCTGTAAATCACTTTATCTGGTGCGAAAAAATGGGAGTGAAATGTTATATTCTTTATCATGACAACATTCCCGTTTCCGTGACTGCCATTATGGACAATAACGGCGCTGCCTCACTTGAATTTGTCGGTACTGTCCCCGAAATGCGCGGCAAAGGATTTGCAAGGGCTGTGTGCTCAAAAGCCGTAAGTGACGCTTTTGCCAACGGCGCGTCAATAATTACTATCCGCGCGATCAACAGAAAAGCGGAAAGATTGTATCAGTCTGTAGGCTTTAAAACCTACATTTAAACATTATAATTTTCACCCTATCAAATCATCACAGCGGGTCATACCAGCCCATAAACCGTCACTGCTTATGCAGAGGCGGTTTTTTATATGCCAAAAAAAGCGGCAGTGTCCTCAAAAAACACTGCCGCAAATTATTTTTTTCAAAACTCCATACATTTTGAAAACACCGACGGGGAACATTTTTCCCCCACCAAACTTTCACGTTAATGGAACTCCGAATGCTGCCTGCGGTAACTGTCGCAGTCCTTTTGCGCAAGCTCCGCCTCCAAAGCCGAAAGCTGCTTTGAAAGCCGTTCCCGCTCTTTTCCCTCGGCCTTTTCCGCCTGCTGCTTTATCTTTTTGATCTTTTCCTTTAATGCCTTTATTTCCATGTCCACCTTGTCCGTATTGCCCGTACAGCTTTCGGATTTTTCCTTCTCGGACTTGGGGGACTTTTCCCCGCCGTCCGCTTTCGGGGAACTGTCCCCACTTGCCCGGGGCTTCTCTCCCTCTGCTTCCGAAGCCTTATCGCTGTCATTTTTCGGTGAATTTTCTCCGTTATAAGGATTCACCCCGATGACCCGCCTGCCGTCCTCAAAGCCTACCTCATAAATTCCCGCAGATTCCTCTTCATAAGGCTGATAAATATCTCTGCCTCGGGATTTATCCGATTTTTCCGGCAAAGTATTATTTTCCCGGTTCTCCCTGTCTTGCGTATTTTCCGCTGCCCTTACCGCAGCCATAGCCATTCCCGCCGCTTCAATTCTCATGATAAAAGCCTCCCTTTGCTTTAAATTTTTCTGGGCATATCCGAAAATATTCCCTGAAAAAATTATAGCACCGAGAGGCAGATATATCAATATTATTGCCGTGAACTGTCATTATTCCGCCGTGAAATGTCAAGCAGAACACGCAGCACAAAAACTCCGTCCTCCACAGCTGTTGTCACACAGCCGCCGTATTTCGCCGCCGTCCTGCGAATGCTGCGCAAACCCGTGCCCTCCTTGAAGCTGCCGACATTGCAGCTGTTTTTGCACTCAATAAGCAGCATATCCCCCGTCACAATCGTCCGCAGGTCTATGAAAGCCCCACCCGAATTTTTGCAGCCCGCCAAAGCATTGTCCAGCGCATTTCCAAAAATACCGCACATATCGGTTTCATCAAAACACCCACGGGGAACTTGCACCTTGCAGTCTATCTTCACTCCCCCTACTCCGTACAGCTTGCTGTCTATCAGTGCGTCCAACGCCGCCGCCCCCGTGTTGCAGACCCTCGCCACCCTGCAAACGTCCCCCGAAAACTTCTCCGCATATTTCCTTAGTTCCTCAAATTCCCCTCGCCTTGCCAGTGTGCCAATTGTCAGCATATGATTTTTAAGGTCATGGCGTATTATCGCAGTATCGTTCAGGCACACATTCATTCTCTCGCAATATTCCCTGTAAAAATAAGCCGTTTCCGATTTTCTCCATATCTCCCAAAGTCCCGCCGCCGCCAATATTACCGTTAATTGCAGCACTCCGGGCAATATATCCACTCTGTCGGTATCCGCATAAACGCAGACAACACTGTTGATATAAACCGACAACACAATCACAGGCAAAATGCACACAATGGGAAAATCCTTATATTTTCCCCTCAAATCTTCATATCTCTTCCAACCGAAATTTCCCGCCATTATCTTGCCGCCGATCAAAAGAAAAAGTCCCAATGGAAGCAAACAGAACAAGCAGCTAAGCCACTCACCACGAAGCATTATTCCGCAGCGCAATGCACCAATTATCACAAGCCCCGAGAGGCACCCCATAACCCCGAAGCAGCCCTGCATTACCGTGACCGACAGCACCGTGCACACCGCCGCTCCCTTGCTGTTATCGCCGTCATTCCCCGAAAACGCCCTTGTTAAGCCGTACAGCAGCAAGCTATATATCAAAAGCTTTACCGTCCCGCTAACAGGCAGCAGATTAACAAAAATGCCACCAAGCAAGCAGAACACCCCCGTAAATATCCATTGCTTTCTCCCGCTCCCCAGCCCCAAAAAGCCCTGCGCAAACCACATCTGTGCCGCCGCCTCCAAAGCCCCCGTAAAGCAAACGCTTAAAATCTCTGTCATATATTTTCACCTAAATAAGTCGCCAGCGCTTCCATTAGCTGCCGCCTGCGAAGCCGTGACAAGGGTATTTTTTCGCCGCCTTTGAGTGTGACTTCCCCCTTGCCCACTCTCTCTATATGCCGCAGATTTACTATGTAGCTCCTGTGGCAGCGGAAAAAATCCCCGCCGATCTTGCTTAACATTTCCGAAATACTCCCCCTGAAGCTTATAACTCCCGTCCGCTCATGCAAAATTATCACCTTGTCCAGCACTTCAAAATATAATATCTCCTCCAAAGGAACAACAATATCCTCGCCCCCGCATTTGAGCATAAAGCAGCCTCTTTTCCGCCGCTTAACTATCCGCCCCAAAGTCCCGAAAAGCTGCTCATCACTGACGGGCTTTACAATATAATCCCCCGCCCCCACCTTAAAGCTCTCATAAACAAGCTCCGGCAGCACCGTTACAAAAATAATATCCCCCTCAAAGCCCCTGTTTCGCAGCAGCCTTGCAGTCTCCATGCCGTCCCTGCCGGGCATTTGTATATCAAGGAAAACTATATCCGCAGGCTTTTTCTCCATTTCACAAATCAGCTCGTCTCCGCTGCCGAAGCAGCTGACCCTTGCCCCTTCTCTCGCAAAAAAGCTCTCCACCTTTTTCTCAAGCTCCCGCAGCGCCATAGGCTCATCATCGCACAAAGCAATATTCATATAAATTCCTCCTTAAACGCCGTAAATTTTTCGGCATTATACCGCCCGCAATCCTCCTGTCCTCTATCTTTAAGAGATCAAAAGTTAAAGGTAAGAGGTTAGAGCTTTCAATTCTAACCTCTAACATCTCACCTCTAACCTCTATATATCGTACAGCGCGTTTTCGCTTTCCCTGCGGCTGGGGCGGGTCATAAGACTGCGAATGGCGTCCTTGGGACTTGCCCCCTCGTACAGCACCCTGTAGCACTGTTCGGTAATAGGCAGACATATCCCGAATTTCCGTGAAAGCTCATAGGCCGCCTTGGTGCAGAAATAGCCCTCCACCGTGCCTACTCTTTCCACCGCCTCTTCGGGGGAAACTCCCTCACCTATAAGTATTCCCGCCCTGCGGTTCCTGCTGTGCATACTGGTGCAGGTCACTATAAGATCGCCAACTCCCGCCAGCCCCGCAAAGGTCGCCATTTTTCCCCCCAGGGCACCCCCCAAAAGGGAAAGTTCCCATATCACGAGGGGCATAAGGGCGGCCTTGGTGTGGTCGCCCAGCTTCGGGCCGTCG